>NZ_JBHVVI010000075.1:0-45465 GCF_042883685.1 Kitasatospora sp. NPDC058190 | reverse complement strand
TACTCTCGTGTGCTTCCTCCAGGAGTCTGGCCACCAGCTCGGGGTCCTCGCCCAGTGACTCACGGGCCACGCCCAGGCGCACCGCGATGGCCACCGGCCTGGCCTGGGTGCCGTCGTGCAGGTCGCGTTCGATCCGGCGCAGTTCCGCGCCGTGCGCGCTCATGGCGCCCGCCCGTGTCCGGGTCAGCGTCTCCACCCGCCGCGTCAGCCGCTCGGTGGCCGAGGGCGACAGCGACTGCGTGCAGATCCGGGCGTGCGGGCGCGCCAGCGGTGGGGCCGGCCGGTACGTCAGGGCCGCGAAGACGACGGTCTGTGCGCTCCCCAGGGTCAACGCGGTGCCCCACCCGGACAGGGGGACACCGGCGGCGAAGCCGCCCGCGCGGGTGTCGGCGGGCGGTGCCCACCACAGGGGCACCGTGACGGCGGTGGCCACCGCGTTGCCCGCGCACAGCACCGCGAGGAGCCCGAACACCGCACCGCTGACGGTGCGGGTGCACAGCCACCCGAGGACACGCCACGTGCCGGCTTGGACGGGGCCGGAACACGTGCGCCGCAGCAGTCGGTCGGCGCGGCGGCGATGCCAGGACGCCCAGGCGCGCGCCGTCGTGGGGACGGCGAGGACGGGCAGCGCGAACAGGGTGAGCGCGGCGGTGAACAGGTTCGTCAGGAGATAGCCCAGCGCGCGCCACATCGCGCGGAGCCGACCGGTCCCGTGGCGGTGGTTCGGGTGCTTCATTCGCGCAAGTCTGCGTCATGGCGGCCGGGCCCGGCACTACAGCCCACTACCCTGTTTTCCCGCCAGCGCGCGGTAGCGTCCGCGCGCCCGGGCCGCACCTAGTGTCAACGCCCATGACGACTCCACAGACGCGTTCACCACGGCGGCGCGGCCTCGTCGTGCGGCGGAACCTGGCACTGGCCGCCCTCGTGGCCGTGACCCTGTCCACCACCGGTGCGCCCGGCGCGTGGGCTGCCCGCGGGCCGGGCGACCGGGCCTGGGCCCGGCTCCAGCTCCGGCTCCAGCGCGACGTCGATGCGATCATCGCGGTCGGCGTGACGGGAGTGCAGGCCCGCCTGGTCTCCTCCCAGGGCCGGAGCCTGACCGTCACCGGCGGTGTCGCCGACCTGACGCAGCGCCGGCCGGTCGCCCCGGACGGTTACGCGCGCATCGCCGGCGTCACCAAGGCGTTCGTGGCCACCGCCGTCCTGCAACTCGTCGGCGAGCACCGGCTGCGCCTGGACGACCCGATCGAGCGATGGCTGCCCGGTGTGGTGTCCGCCAACGGCAACGACGGCCGCGCGATCACCGTCCGCCACCTGCTCCAGCACACCAGCGGTATCCACGACGACTACCCGGACTACACCTCGGCCACGGACTTCTACCGGCACCGGTACGACACCTCCACCCCCGAGCAGACCGTCGCCCGGGCGATGCGCCACCGTCCCGATTTCCAGCCCGGCACGCACTGGAAGTACTCCAATACCGGTTATGTCCTGCTCGGCATGGTCATCGAGAGGGTTTCCGGGCATCCCTGGCACGAGGAGGTCAGGGACCGCATCGCGCGCCCGCTCGGTCTCGATCACACTTTCTGGCCGGGCACCTCACCCACGCTGCCCCAGCCGCACGCCCGGACCTGTCAGAGGTTCACGGCCGGCGAGCCGCTCGTGGACGTCACCGAGCAGGTCGGACCGGGCACCAACGGGGAGGCGGGGCTCGTGTCCACCACCGCCGATCTCGACCTGTTCCTGCGCGCCCTGCTCGGCGGCCGGCTCCTGGCGCCGGCGCAGCTCGCGCAGATGAAACGGACCATCCCGATCAGCGAGGACTTCGAGGAGCTCATGCCGGGCGCCCGCGACGGGCTGGGACTCTTCTCCCGCCCGCTGTCCTGTGGCGGGGTGTAGTGGGGCCACGAGGGCGGTGACGCCGGCTGGATCACCGCCACCGGCGTCACCGCCGACGGCCGGCACAGCGTCACGGTCTCGCTGTCGGGCGTCCTCGCCGAATCGGCGGACGACGTCCAGCGCGTGGAACAGGCCCAGAGCAAGCTGGTCGACGAGGCCCTGTGCGGGGCCGCGAACGCCGGCCGCGCGTAGGCCGGGGCAGCGGTGGAAGCGGTGGAAGCGGGTCCCGCCGCCTCGCAGCCGGGGTGGCGGGGTCGTGGAACCGCGGCCGGCGGGCGTCGAGTCCGCCGCCGGGCACGGCGGTGACGGACGAGGCCGGGCCACGCCCAGGCGCACCGCGATGGCCACCAGCCTGGCCTGGCGGTCGCGGACCGCGGGGACGGGAGGACCCCGCACGGCGAGGGGCCGACCCTCGACACATATCTCTCACTGAGAGCTAAAATCGGGGGTATGGCGACCGAGGCTCCGGACACCCCCGACACCGCCCTCGCGGAGGAGTTCTCCGCACTGATGGTCGGCATCCAGCGCATGCTCAGACGCCGGCTGCGCCAAGGCCTGGAACAGCCCCGCCTGCGCGGGGCGCAGGTGGAGCTGCTGCGGCTGGTGACGGACAGCCCCGGGCTGCGGGTCTCGGACGCGGCCCAGGAGCTGTGCCTGGCCGGGAACTCGGTGTCCACACTGGTCAACCAGCTGGTCGCGCAGGACCTGCTGCGGCGCGAGGCGGACCCCGGCGACCGGCGCGCCGCGCTGCTGTACGCGACCGGGCAGGCGAAGGAGCGCATCGAGGCCTGGCGCTCGCGCCGCCGGGCGCTGGTGGGGGAGCTGGTGGCGGCCCTGCCCGAGCAGGAGCGGGCGGCGCTGGCCGCCGCCGTGCCCGCGCTGCGCTCCCTCACCCGGGGCCTGCGCGACCTGCCCGAGGAGGGGTGATGGACGCAACCGGCCAGGACGCGGTGGTGTGCCGGGGCCTGGAGTACACCTTCCGCCACGGCCGCGGCAAAGGCCGCCAGACCCGCGCCGTCGACGGCATCGACCTGACCGTCCACACCGGCGAGGTGTTCGGCCTGCTCGGCCCCAACGGCGCCGGCAAGACCACCACCATCCGCGCGATCACCACCCTGCTGCCCGTCGGCGCCGGCATGGTGCGCGTCTTCGGCCACGATGCCACCCGCCGCCCCATGCAGGTGCGCCGCCTGCTCGGCTACGTGCCCCAGCAGCTGTCCGCCGACGCCGGGCTGACCGGACGCGAGAACGTCGCCCTGTTTGCCCGCGTCTTCGACGTCCCCCGCGTCGAACGCGCCGAACGCGTCGCCCAGGCCCTGGCGGCCGTCGACCTCACCGACGCCGCCGACCGTATGGCCGCCACGTACTCCGGCGGTATGGTGCGTCGTCTCGAACTCGCCCAGGCCCTGGTCAGTGCTCCGCGTCTGCTGGTCCTGGACGAACCCACCATCGGCCTGGACCCGATCGCCCGTACCGGGGTGTGGGAACGTATCGACGCCGTGCGCGAGGCCACCGGTATGACCGTCCTGGTCACCACCCACTACATGGACGAGGCCGACCGCCACTGCGACCGCATCGCCCTCATGGACCGCGGTCGCATCCGCGCGCTCGGCACCCCCGCCGAACTCAAGGACCGCCTGCGCCCAAGCGACCCCAGCCGGAACGAACCCTGCGGGGACGACCCGCGCCGGGACGACCTCCGCGGGGCCGACTCCCGCCGGGCCGACTCCCGCGGGGACGACTCCCGTCGTCCGGACGACTCCCGCCGGGACGGCCCCCGCGGGGACGAACCCACGCTGGACGACGTGTTCCGCCACTTCGCCGGCCGTGACCTGGCCGACGCCACGGAAGGAGACTTCGGTGATGTCCGCCGTACCCGCCGTACCGCAGGCCGCGTCGGCTGAACCCCCCGCGGGCGTACCCGCCCCGGCAGCGCGGATGGATCTGTTGCTGGTGCCCCCGCGCGCCCGCACCGGCTGGCGTCTGATCCCCGCCCGCGTCAGCGCGATGTGCGCCGTGGAACTGCAGAAACTGCGCCACGACCGCACCGAGCTGTACACCCGGGCCGTCCAGCCCGCCTTGTGGCTGCTGATCTTCGGCGAGACCTTCACCCGCCTCAAGGCCATCCCCACCGGCGGCATCCCGTACCTGGACTACCTGGCACCGGGCATCATCGCCCAGTCCGCGATGTTCATCGCGATCTTCTACGGCATCATGATCATCTGGGAGCGGGACTCCGGGGTCCTGACCAAACTCCTGGTCACCCCCACCCCCCGCGCCGCCCTGGTCACCGGCAAGGCCTTCGCCGCCGGCGTGAAGGCACTCCTGCAGGCAGTGGTCGTGGTGCTGATCGCCGCCGCCCTCGGGGTCGCCATGACCTGGAACCCGCTGCGCCTGCTCGGCGTGGTGGCGGTGGTGCTGCTCGGCTCGGCGTTCTTCTCCTGCCTGTCGATGGCCATCGCCGGGATCGTGCTCACCCGCGACCGCCTGATGGGTATCGGCCAGGCGATCACCATGCCGCTGTTCTTCGGCTCCAACGCCCTCTACCCCCTCCACCTGATGCCGGGCTGGCTCCAGGCCGTCAGCAAGGCCAACCCGCTCAGCTACCAGGTCGACGCCCTGCGCGGCCTGCTGATCGGCACGCCCTCCCACCTGCCGCTGGACTTCGCCGTCCTCGCGGCCGCCACCCTGGCGGGCATCGCCGCGGCATCCGCCCTGCTCGGACGCCTGGCCCGCTAGCGCCCGCCCCCGCCCGGCGAAGGAAGCACGCACCGTGAGGACACGGCGCGCCCGCCCCCGCCCGGCGAAGGAAGCACGCACCGTGAGGACACGGCGCGCCCGACACCCGGCCGGCGCGCACGCCCGCACACCGACGCCGACTCCCACCACGGCCCCCACCCCCCACCACCACCCGCCGCCACCACGCCACTCGCCGGGCCACGTCGTGACGGGCACGACGGCCCGGGCACAGACCAGCCGCCCCCCAGCCGCCCCCCAGGTGCCCCCCAGGGGCCGCCCAGGGGCCGCCCGGACACCCGGGCAGCCCCCGACACGGGCGCCAGGACCCGGCGTCAGGCGTCGTGGACACCCTGCTCTGGCGTCAGGTGTCGTGGGTGCCCTGCTCCGGTGTCAGGCGTTGTGGATGCCCTGGCCCGGTGTCAGGATCCCCGCCGGGTCGAAACGCCGTTTCGCCCGCTCCACCTGCTCCCACAACCCCCCGTAGTGCCGCCGCCAGTCCGTCCCCGTCATCCCCGGCACCGCTCCGATCAGATACCGTTTCCCGCCCAGTTCCACCGCCCGCTCGTACAGTCGCCGGTTGCGTTCCAGCATCCCCGCCGTATCGGCCCCCGGCCCCGGGAACGCCAGCAGGTCGAAGTGCCAGCCCACCGCTTCCTGTGGCAGCACCGCCAGTGGCGCCTTCACCCGCTGCCGCGCGTACGGGTAGAACAGCAGCAGCCCCGCTCCCAGGTCCGCGGCCGTCAGCACCCGCGCCGCCTCCTCCATGAACACCCGCGCGCTGGAGGCGGGCAGGAACAGGCTCAGCCACGGCTTCGGCAGAGCCCACAACCCCGCCGCCCGCAGATACCCCGCGAACGCGTCCACCCGGAACGCGTACTCACGCCAGCTCTGCTCCACCACCGCCGTCTCACCCGCCACCGGAGCGAGCCCCGCCAGCAGCGCCTGCCGGTCCACCGCCCGCCCCGCCTCCCCGTACGCCACCAGCTCCGCCGTGTACCGCCACCGCCGCCCGTCCGCGCTGCGCACCACGTTGCCGACCTGCAGGTCGAAGCGGCCGTCGGCCAGCACCCGCTCCTGGTCGGCGAGGTAGGTGTCGAGGTCGTCGTAGGCGAGGGTGAACACGGTGGAGCGCTCGCGCACCGCCACCAGCGCCAGCGTGGCCCGCACGATGATCCCCGCCTGCCCGCCGCCGGCCAGCACCGCCTCGAACAGCTCCCGGTTGCGCTCCCGCGAGGCCGTCACCAGCTCACCCGTCCCGGTCACCACCTCCAGTTCCCGCACGGTGTCGACCTGCATGCCGTAGTGCTGCACCGCCCCGCCGATGCCGCCCACGCTCAGCGTCCCGCCGACGGACAGGTGCAGATAGTCCGTCAGGCACGGCGGGACCCAGCCCTGCGCCAGGCCCGCGTCCGTCAGCTGCGCCCAGGTGGCGCCGGCCTCGACCACGGCCTGCCCGGGCCGGATCGAGACGATCTTGTCCAGGCCGCGGGCGTCGATCGCGATGCCGCCGCGGGGGTTGGCCTGGCCGTAGTTGGAGTGCGACTCCAGCCCGCCCTGCCCGACCACCGCCGCGTCGCCGCTCTGCCCGTTGACGGCCACCGGGATGCGGTGGCGGTGGGCGAAGGCGAGCGTCTTCTGCACGTCCAGCACCGAGCCGGGCCGCAGCACCGCGCGGGGCGCGGCGGTGACCAGGTGCCCGAAGTCACCGCAGAACCGCTCCAGCCCCTCGCCCTGAAGTGTCACCGTCCCGTCCAGCGAGGGAAGTTCGGCGACCTGCGCGCCGGGCTCGGCGGCCCAGGAGCGGGCGGCGGTGTTCCAGCCGACGACGGCGGCGCCGGCGCCGGCGATCAGGGCGCGGCGGGACAGTCCTGACCTGCTCATATCAGAATTTCTCCGATCGGTCGTCATATAGGGATTGTTGTACCGCAACCATCGCGCAACCATCCCGCGACCACCTACCGCCCCGCCCGCCCCGCACGCCCCGCCCGCCGCCGCGGTTCGGCGAGTGAGCGGAGCACTTTCTCCACCGGCACTTGCGGGCCGGCCGTGAACGGCGCCCGGTACCCCACCGGGCCTGCGGCCCGGGCGGGGGGCGGTTGTTGCCGGCTCGGCAGTCGCGCCCGGGCCCGCGGCACCGGATCCTCGTGCGCACGCGTCACTGGCCCGCCTGCCCCAGGCGCCGTTCGATCTGCCGCAGGTCCGCCATCGTGTGGTCCCACATGTGGCGCTGGTAGGCGGGGGCGTCGGCGGGGATGTGGGCGCTGGCCGCCCGGGCCTCCTCCAGCAGCGCCCGCCGGGCTTCGGGCAGGTGGGCCACCCGCGGGCTGACCTCGCTCAGCTCCCGCAGGACGAAGGCCAGTTTGAAGGCGTAGGCGCGCGGGCTGACCGTGAACAGGATCCGGTAGACCCACAGGCCCTCCTCCCCGTCCAGGATCCGGTCGTTGTGGCTCATCAGCCGCACCCGCGCCTTCAGCACCAGGTCCGCGTGCACGTTCATGTCCCGTGTCCCCCTTCGTCGTTGACCATCCGTCCACCCACCCCCCGTACGGCACCGGGGCGCGACGGATCGCGCGCCGGCCGCCCGGGAAAGCGGGCGGCGGCGCGTGGGCCGCGAAGGGGGATGGGATGTTGCACGAGTGTGCGCCCCGCCAAGGGGCCTGGGCAAGGTGAAACCGGGGTGCGCTAGGTCCTACCGAAACCCTGGCCTGACCTGGCAGGATTGGGGTCGGCACCCTCCCGGGGCCCGGGTGGGAAAACCCGTTGCACCCCCAAGGGGCGCCGCGCGACAGTGGTCGCGGACAAGCGCCGCACACCGCGCGCAGTGAAGGAGGGGAGTACGCCATGAACGCCGTAGCAGCCCGAGCCGCCCATGGCCGTGGCTATCGCCGCTTCCCGTCCGCGCCCCGCGTCGCCGCCGTCCTTTCCCGGGCGCGCTGAGGCACCGCGCCACCGCACCG
Organism: Kitasatospora sp. NPDC058190; assembly: GCF_042883685.1. Lineage (NCBI taxonomy): Bacteria > Bacillati > Actinomycetota > Actinomycetes > Kitasatosporales > Streptomycetaceae > Kitasatospora > Kitasatospora sp. NPDC058190. The sequence goes on along the minus strand of NZ_JBHVVI010000075.1, from coordinate 37,870 downwards.
CGTATTTCCGCGTATTTCCGCGTATTTCTGCGGATTCTTCGTGTGGAGCAAGGGTGTTGACGGCCTCTTGAGGGTGAGCTGGGCAGTGGAGAGCCCAAGGGCCTGTAAAGCCCCCGCTTCGGCTGTGGCGGTTCGAATCCGCCCTCGCGCGCCCCTGTCTCGGGCCTCGCCCCGCTGCTGTGCGGCGCGGCAGGAACGCGCCGCCGCCGAGCCGCGCCCGGGCCGCGGTGGTGACCTGGTTGCGGGCGTCGCGTGTGCGTCGGGGCGCCGGTGCGCGGGAGGGTCTGGCCTGGCCGCTTGTTCGTACGGGAGTTGACGTACACCGCTGGTCTGGGGCGGATCGACGAGGTGCTGCCGCGGTATGTGGAGTGGTTGCGCGGGCGGTTCGGGGTGGGGGTGTTCCTGGCCGCGGGGCGCGAGGTGCGGCGCGAGGGTGGGGTGATCCTGGCGGCGGGGCAGGACCGGGCGGCCATCGAGGCGCTGGCGGCCACCGACCCGTTCGCGCGCGAGGGCCTGGCCGAGTACCGGGTGACGCAGTTCGCCGTCGGCTTCACCGCGTCGGACCTCGACGGGTGCCGCGAGCAGCCGCCCGCCTGAACCCGTCTGCCCGGATCGGGCCGTCTGCCGACAGGGCCGTCTGCCCGGACCGGGCCGCACCCGGCCGCTCGCCCGGACCCGGCCGCACCCGGCCGCCCGCCTGAACCCGGCCACCCGCCCGGACCCGCCCGGACCGGGGCGCCTGCCCGGACCCGGCCGCTCGCCCGGACCGGGCCGTCTGCCGACAGGGCCGTCTGCCCGGCCCCGGCCGCACCCGGGCCGTCTGCCCGGACCCGGCCGCTCGCCCGGACCCGGCCGCTCGCCCGGACCCGGCCGCACCCGGCCGCCCACCTGAACCCGGCCGCTCGCCCGGACCCGCCCGGACCGGGGCGCCTGCCCGGACCCGGCCACCCGCCCGGACCGGGGCGTCTGCCTGGACTGGGGCGGTCCGGCGGGCCTCGTGGCCGCCGGGGCGGGTGGAGCGGATCGGCCTCGTGTGCCCCGGGAGCCGCCCGTGGGGTTCGGGGCATGGTCGCGTTCTGGCTACGATCGGTGAGCGCGGGGGCAGTGGACGGATCGCGAGTTTCGGATTTTTTCGGCGGGAGAAGACGGATGGCACACGCACGGGCCGGGCAGCCGGCGCAGCCTGGTGACCTGGTGGACGTGGCGCGGCTGGTGACGGCGTACTACGCGCTGCGGCCGGATCCGCAGGAGGTGGCGCAGCGGGTGGCGTTCGGGACTTCGGGGCACCGGGGCTCCTCGCTGGACGCGGCGTTCAATGAGGACCACATCGCCGCGACCACGCAGGCGATCTGCGAGTTCCGGGCGCAGCAGGGGGTGGCCGGGCCGCTGTTCCTGGGGGCGGACACCCATGCGCTGTCGGAGCCGGCGAAGGTGACGGCGTTGGAGGTGCTGGCGGCCAACGGTGTGCAGGTGCTGATCGATGCCGCCGACGGCTACACGCCCACTCCGGCGGTTTCGCACGCGATCCTGGCCCACAACCGGCGCAGTCCCAGGGCGCTGGCGGACGGCATCGTGGTGACGCCCTCGCACAATCCGCCGCGTGACGGCGGTTTCAAGTACAACCCGCCCAGTGGTGGCCCTGCCGGGTCCGAGGCGACCGGCTGGATCCAGGACCGCGCGAACGAGTTGATCCGCGAGGGCTTGCGCGGGGTGAGGAAGGTTCCCTACGCGCGGGCCCTGGCCGCGGCCACCACCGGTCGCTACGACTACCTGGGCGCCTACGTGGAGGACTTGCCCTCGGCGTTGGACCTGGACGCGGTGCGGGCGGCGGGGCTTCGCATCGGCGCGGACCCGCTCGGCGGGGCGTCGGTGGCTTATTGGGCGCGTATCGCCGAGTCGCACCGTCTGGACCTGACGGTGGTCAACCCGGTCACCGACCCGACCTGGCGGTTCATGACGCTGGACTGGGACGGCAAGATCCGCATGGACTGCTCCTCGCCGTCCGCGATGGCCTCCCTCATCGGTCGCCGGGAGGAGTACCAGATCGCCACCGGCAACGACGCGGACGCCGACCGGCACGGCATCGTCACCCCCGACGGCGCCCTGATGAACCCGAACCACTATCTGGCGGTGGCCGTCGACTACCTCTACCGCCACCGCGGCGACTGGCCCGCCGACGCGGCGGTGGGTAAGACGCTGGTCTCCTCCTCGATGCTGGACCGCGTCGCCGCCGATCTGGGCCGTCGGCTGCTGGAGGTCCCGGTCGGCTTCAAGTGGTTCGTCGACGGCCTGCTGGAGGGCTCGATCGCCTTCGGTGGCGAGGAGAGCGCCGGTGCCTCCTTCCTGCGCCGCGACGGGGGGGTGTGGACCACCGACAAGGACGGCATCCTGCTGGCCCTGCTCGCCTCCGAGATCACCGCCGTCACCGGCACCACCCCCAGCGCCCGCTACCGGGAGCTGACCGCCCGCCACGGCGAGCCCGCCTACGCCCGGGTGGACGCCGGCGCCGACCGTGAGCAGAAGGCCCGTCTGGCCCGGCTCGCGCCCGAGCAGGTCACGGCCGGGGAGCTCGCGGGGGAGAAGATCACTGCCGTGCTGTCGAACGCGCCCGGCAACGGGGCGGCGATCGGCGGCCTCAAGGTGTGTACCGACAACGCCTGGTTCGCCGCCCGGCCCTCGGGCACCGAGGACGTGTACAAGATCTACGCCGAGTCGTTCCTGGGGCAGGAGCACCTGGCCCGGGTGCAGGAGGAGGCCCGGGCCCTGGTGGGCGAGGTCCTGGGCGCCTGAGGCGGCCGGCGCGGCCGGCGCGGACGCGAAGCCGTACGGGACCGGGACACCGCCCCCTGTGCGGCCCGGGGCGCCGGCCCGTGTGCGGCCCGGAGCGCCGCCCCCCCCGTACGGCCTGTCAGGCCCGCACCGCCTCGGCCGCCCCGCCGCCCCCGCCCCCGCTGCCGCTGCCGGGGCCGGGGCCGCGGGCCGCGCCGCGTAGGGTCTGCCGGTACGCACGGAAACGGAAAGGACGGTCCATGCCGATCAGGGGCGTGCTCTTCGACGTCGACGACACCTTGTTCGACTACTCCGGCTCCGAGAAGGCCGGCATCCTCGCCCACCTGCGCGAGACGGACCTGCTCACACGCTTCCCCTCCCCGCAGGCGGCGCTCAAACGGTGGCGCGCCGTCATGGAAACCCAGTACGCCCGCTTCCTCGCCCGCGAGATCACCTTCCGCGGCCAGCAGCACGAACGCACCCGCCAGTTCCTCGCCGACCTCGGCCAGGCCGGCGCCGAACACCTCACCGACGACCAGGCCGCCGCCTGGTTCGCCGGCTACGCCGCCCACCGTGACGCCGCCTGGGCCGCCTTCCCCGACGCCGCCCCCGTGCTCGCCGAACTCGCCCCCCACTACCGGCTCGGCATCGTCTCCAACTCCGACGCCGACCACCAGCGCCGCAAACTCCACGCCATCGGCCTGCTCGACCACGTCGCCGACGTCCTCGTCTGCTCCGACCAGCACGGCGAGCCCAAACCCGCCCCCGGCATCTTCCACGCCGGCTGCGCCGCCCTGGGCCTGGCCCCTGACGAGGTCGCCTACGTCGGCGACAACTACGCCCTCGACGCCGAAGGCGCCCACCGTGCCGGCCTGACCGCCTTCTGGCTCGACCGCACCGCCTCCGGTGCCCCGGTCGCCGAGGGCATCCACGTCCTGCACTCCCTGGACGGCCTCGCCAAGGCCCTGGCGGCCTGAGCCGCGCGAGGGGGACGCCGGCCGGCTCGACCGCCGCTGCCCGACCGGGCGCGGGGCGCCGGCCGCCGCGGCGTCCCGCTCCGGTCGCCGTGGCGCCCCGGGCGCCCGCGAAAACAGTAGCCATGGACATAGTAGCCATGTACCGTATCTGTCATGGGTTCAGCAGCCGACAACGCCACCGCCGGTTTCCTGGTCTGGCGCCTGTCCATGAAGTGGCGGGTCGCCGTCGACCGGGCGCTCGCGCCACTGGGGCTGACCCACGCGCAGTACGCGCTGCTGGGGTCGCTCCACGGCATGGCGCGATCCGGGCAGCGGCCCAGCCAGCGCCGCCTCGCCGACCACACCGGGCTGGAGCCGCTGTACGTCTCCAAGCTCGCCCGCGCCCTGGAGGGCGCGGGGCTGGTGGCCCGCACCCGGGACCCGCGGGACCCGCGCGCCATGCAGCTGACGCTCACCGGGCACGGACGCGACGTCACCGCCCGCGCGATCACCCTGGTCCAGGGCCTGCTGGACCAGCTGCTGGAGCCGCTCGGCGGCCAACACGGCCAGCGTGCCAGGGAGTTCACCCGCGAGCTGGCGATCCTGCTCGACGTGCCTCTTGATCCGCCCACCGAGAACGACGAGGAGCACCCGTCATGACCACCCCCACCGCCACCCCCACCGCCACCGCCACCCCCACCCCCACCGCCACTGCCACTGCCACGGCACCCGCCCCCCTCAGTCCCCGCGCCATCGCACTGGCGCACTACGCCGGACGCTCCCTCCTGGAGGGCGTCCTCGCCCGCCACGGCGCCACCTTCGAGCAGAGCGTCACCCTGCGGGCCGTCACCGCCGCCGGCGGGAGCCTGGGCCGGGAGGAACTCCTCGCCGACATCACCGGCTCGCTGAAGGCCGACCGGGAGCGCGTGCGCGCCCTCATCGAGGAGACGACCGCGGCCGGGCTGCTGGAGGCCGGCCCGTGGTACGGCGCCGCCCTGCGGCTCACCGGCGCCGGACGGGAACTCCACGAGCGCACCAGCGCCGAGATCGCCCCGGTCTCCGCCCGCCTGTACGCCGGCATCCCGGCCCAGGACCTCGCCGTCGCCGGCCGTGTGCTCGCGCTGATCACCGAGCGCGCCGACGCCGAATTGGCCCGCGCCTGAACGGGGGAGGCGCCGGCTCCCGTTCCGGCCTGACGGCGGGTCAGGGCGGGGCGCGCCCTCGTGTGCCCGGGTGTGCGCCAGGTGTTCCCGCGGGGCGTGCGGGCGGCCTGCGGCGATGGGCCGCGCCTGTCCCCGGATGCCGACCGCCGGCAGCGAGCGCGGGCGTCGTTGTCGGCCACGGCACGTGCTCCGGTGATCCGCGCGGCCCCGAAGCGGGCGCTGCGGTCGGGGTCCTCATCCGATGGTCACCAAAGCCGGTTGGCCCGTGCGCCGGTACGGATCGCCCGGCCCGGAAAAATTCCTCGAAGCCACCTGCAACCCCGGGGCGTTCCACACGTCTTCAAGGGTGAGAGGCAGGGCGGGAGAGGCCGCTTCGGGAGCACGGTGCTCCCGGCGCGCGGGCCCGCTCGCCGACCCGATCGATCACCGAGCCACGCTCCGGGCCGTTCTTCGGCCTTCCCGCAGTCACGTTCCAGGGGGGAACCATGTCCATCGCCCGTATCCGTCGCGCTCGCCGTCGCGCCGTGGCCACCGCGGCCGTCGGGGCCGCCGTGCTCTGCGGGGCACTGGGCCTGCCCGCACCCGCCGCCTTCGCGGACGAGGCGCCGCAGGCCACGCTCGCCGTCGAGGCCCCGGCCTCGATCGGATTCGCCGGCCAGCCGGTCGAGTTCACCGAGACCATCACCAACACGGGGACCCAGAGCGCCAGGTACGGCCTGGAACTCGACACCACCAGCGACCTCGGCACGCCCGAGCACGCGATCACCATCGACTACAAGGACCCGGCCGACGGCACCTGGAAGGCGTTTCCGCTGGAGTACCACCAGGGGGCGAACAACGTCACCTACAGCGGACTGCTGGACAAGCCCGACGCCGTGAGCGTCCCGGCCGGCGGCAAGCTCGCCCTGACCCTGCGCATCGGCGCCCCGATGGGCCTGCCCCATGACGGGGCGTCCAACGGCGGCTTCCAGTCCCTCACGCTGCACTCCGGGGTGGTCGCACTCGACGGCTCCTGGGCGTCATTGGCCCAGGACAGCGAGACGATCAAGGCCGAGTCGCTGACCACGTCGCTCTCCGGGGTGCCGGACACGGCGGTCGCCGGCGGTGACCCGATCGAGTTCGACGCCGTCCTGGACGACTCGACGCCCTCCGACTACGTCAACCTCGGCAACGTCCTGTTCACCGACCCGCACGCGACGGTCCAGGTCCGCGACGCGGACGGCTCGTGGCGCGTGGTGGAGAAGGTGTCGGACGGGATCCCGGACGACCCGGCCGGCGTCTACCTCCAGGGCCGCGACTCGGGCATCCGCGCGGGTAAGACGACCGTCACCCGGGTCCGCGTCTCCTACGACGCCACCACGGCGACCGGTGCCACGCACCTGAGCCCGTGCGTGTTCGTCAACGAGGGCGCCATCCCGTTCCGGGGGACGACCAGCTGCGGCGCCCAGTCCACCGTGCGGATCCTCCCGCCGACGGCCACCTCCTGATCACCACACCCACCCCCGGCGGCGACACGCGGACACAAAACGGCCGGCGGCGGCGCCGCCCGTGCCTTGCCGCGGCCGGCGCACCGCCCGAAGGGACCCGCTCAGGGCACCAGCACCAGCCGCCCCCGCAGCCCGCCCCCGGCCAGGCGCTCATGCGCCTGGCCGGCGCGCTCCAGCGCCAGGGTGCCCGCCAGACGCAGGGTCAGGCGCCCCTCCTGGGCCGGCGCGGACAGCCGCTCCAGCGCGGCGCCGTCCGCGCTCACCCACACGTTCGCCACCCGGATCCCGCGCAGCCCCACCGGCTCGCTGCCGCCCGCCACCGCCACGAACACCCCCCGTCCGCGCACCGCCCCCAGCGCCGTGACCCCCAGCAGCGCCGCGTCGAGCGCGCCGTCCACCCCGCCCGGCACCAACTCCCGTACCGCGGCCGCCACATCGGGCACCGTGCGCGGCACGAACCACTCGGCGCCCAGCGAGCGCACCAGCGCCTCGTCCCCGGCGCCGGCCACCGCCACCACCCGCAGGCCGCGCAGCGCCGCCAGCTCGACCGCGAAGCCGCCCACCGCCCCCGCCGCGCCCGTCACCAGCACGCTCGCACCCGCCGGCAGGTCCAGCAGGTCCAGCGCCTGCCACGCGGTCAGACCGTTCAGCGGCAGCGTCGCCGCCCGCGCGAAGTCCACCCCGGCCGGGGCCGGGGCCAGCGCGCCCGCGTCCAGCACCGCGAACTGCGCGTAGGCGCCCAGGTCCACGTCCAGGCGGTCGCGCAGCCCGACCACCCGCTGCCCGGGCTCGAAACCCGTCACCTTGTCCCCGACGGCGTCCACCACCCCGGCCACGTCCCAGCCGATGCCCGTCACCTCCCGCACCGCCATCAGCCCCGCCCGCGCCAGCACCCCCGCGCGGGTCAGGGCGTCCACCGGGTTCACCCCCGCCGCCGCCACCCGCACCCGCACCTGACCCGCACCCACCCCGGGCAGCGCCACCTCGGCCACCTCCAGAGCCTCGGGCCCGCCGAAAGAGCGCACCACCACCGCACGCATACCGCCCACACCCCTTCAAGGACTCGACAACACCGCCCAACTTAGGGAGAGTTGCTTCCCGCCGGGAAGAACGCACCCCAAGGTGCGTAACCAACCCCCAGGGGAGGAGCGTCAGTTGCCCACCACGACCGCCGCCCAGCGCCGCGCCGCCGCACGGGCCCACTACGACGCCTACCTCGCCCGGTGCCCGGCCCGCCAACTCCTGGACCGCATCGGCGACAAGTGGGTCAGCCTGACCGTCAACGCCCTCGCCGACGGGCCCCAGCGCTACAGCGACCTGCGCCGGCGCCTGGCCGGCGTCAGCGAGAAGATGCTCACCCAGACCCTGCGCGCCCTGGAACGCGACGGCCTGCTCCAGCGCACCGTCACCGCCACCGTCCCCGCCCGCGTCGACTACGCCCTCACCCCGCTCGGGCACGACCTGCTGCCGCTCGTACGCTCCATCAAGGACTGGGCCGAGACCCACATGCCCCACGTCCTCGCCGCTCGCGCCGACTACGACCACCGGCAGCAGGACAGCGGCACCTGACCAGCCGCCCCCCGCCACCCGGGCGTCCCCGGCGCGGGCACGCCGCCGACCGATGGACAAGGGGGAACCCTCCGGCGCCGCTGCGGACGGCGCGGGCCGGGGCCGGCTGACCGATCCTCGGCTTCGAGGACGTCGACGGCGTGAATCCGGATCCCGCGCCCGGACCGTCGCAGCCCGGTGAGGCGCCGACGCCGTGCCCGCCCGGGCAGGCCGGGCAGGCCGGGCCGTTCTCCACACGCGCCGACACCCTGGCCCGGCACCGGGAACGCCCCCCGCGGGGAAGGCCGGGAAGGTTGGGAAGGCCGGGAAGGCCACGACTCTGCCCCGACTCGGCCTTCCCGCACTGTACCCGGCGAGGGGTTGGACCACGCCCCCGTACACGCCGGCCCGGCCGGCCGCGGCGCGGTTTCCTCGGGTGAGGACGGCGACGCCGGTGTGTCCCTCCCTCCACAGGGCCGCATGCGTGCGGTGCCGTCGAGGACCGCGGTGAGGGCGGCTTCGCGGATGAGGCGGGCGAGGCCGCCGATGGGGCCGGCGGTGCGCCGGCGGAGGTGTATGAGGCGGGGCCGGGAAGGGGGCCGGGATCAGGCGGTGGCCTGGTCGGATGCCGGTTTCCCCGCCGGCTCGCGCGGGGCGTCGCGACACACGGGACTTCCCATCACCTCGCTCCCTCGAAGTGAGCGGATCGCGGTATCTACTGTGGTTTGTCATGATTTCCCGTCAGGTGCCCTGTCGCACGTCCGCCTTGTCGCGTGAGGGGTGCGGGGCGCTTTGCTGTGAGGAGAGGTGAACCCGCGGATGAGTGCTCGTACGCGTGCACAGGGCGATCTGCCGTGGTACCGGGTCGGCCGTCAGCGACCCGCGGCCGTGTTCGACAGGGCCCTGGCCGGTGACACGGCCCCGGTGCGTGACGTCGTCGCGTTCGATCCGGACGGCCCGGGAGGACGGCGCGGGGAGCGCGGTGTGGGGCTGGTGTCGGTGGGGGGCGCGCTGCTGTCCGGGATGGCGCTGCTGGCGGCCACGGCCGCACCGGTGGCCGCCGCGCCGATGGAGGACGTGCCGGTGCAGGCGCAAGGGGCCGATCCGTCGCAGACCTTCACCTTCACCGGCGCGTCGCAGACCCTGACGGTTCCGGCGGCGGCGGTGGTGACGATCACCGCGGACGGCGCGGGTGGCGCCGACAACACCGGCACCCCCTGCTCCGTCACCGGCACCGGTGGGACGGGCGCGCGGGTGGTGACCACCCTGCCGCAGACCACCGCACCGACGACCTTCACCGTCAACGTCGGCGGCACCGGCGGCAAGGGCTGCAACGGCACCGGCACGGCGGGTGCCGGCGGGTTCAACGGCGGCGCCCCGGGCGGGAGCTTCCCGCTCACCGGCTTCCAATTCGAAGGTCCGGGCGGGGGCGGGGCCTCCAGCGTCAGCACGGGCGGCTCCCTGCTGGTGGTCGCCGGCGGCGGCGGTGCCTCCGGCGGCACCGGAGCGGGCTCCACGGGAGGCAACGGAGGCAACGGCGGGACGACGCCGGATGCCACCGGCGGTACCGCGGGAAGTGCCACCGGCCCCGGGGCCGCGCCGGGTCAGGGCGGGGGCGGCGGCAGCACCACCACCAGTACCGGGGGCGCCGGCGGGGTCTCCGGCGTCGTTCCACTCTGTTCGGTGACGAACGGTGCGCCGGGGACCGGGTTCGCCGGTGCCACGGTCGGCACCGGCGGCGCCGGGGGCAGGTTCGACGGCGGCTGCGCCGCCACGGCCATCGCTGGTGGTGGCGGCGGCGGGGGCGGCTACTTCGGCGGCGGGGGCGGCGGCAGCGGCGCCGTCAACCTCAGGGGCACCTCGGCGGGTGGGGGTGGCGCGGGTGGGGGCAGCAGCTTCGCCACCCCCACGGGTACCGGTACGAGCTTCGCGCTGTCGACGATCGGGACGGCGAACCACAGCGGCCAGGTGATCATCTCCTACACGCTCCCGTCGTTGACCATCGCCAAGACCCACACCAAGCACTTCACCCAGGGACGGGACGGCATCTACACCATCACCGTGGGCAACGCGGTCGGGTCCGCCCCGACCGACGGCAGCACGGTCACCGTGTACGACACCCTGCCCCCCGGGCTCAGGGCCGACAGCATCAGCGGCACGGGATGGAACTGCACCCTGGACATCCTCACCTGCACCCGTAGCGACGTCCTGCCCGCCGGAAGCAGCTACCCTCCCATCACCCTGAAGGTCGACGTCTCCTGCGAGGCCCGCGACGAGGTGACGAACCGCGTCACCGCCCTCGGAGGCGGCGACCCCACCAGCCACACCGCCACCGACCCCACCAGGATCAAGCGCCACGAGCACGACGAGCGCTGCGAGCGCCACGACCACTGGTAGCCCGAGCGACCCGCGCCTGACGGCGGGGCCGTCCATGAGGACGGACCCGCCGTTCGGCGTGCGCCGCCGATCAGCGGCACCGGACGCGACGGCGTTGGGCGCCGCAGGACCTGCTCGGCGCGGGCGCGGTGATCGCCAGGACGTGCCCACCCGCTGGCAGGCGCGCTACCACGACTCCGGCGCGGGGCACCTGTTCACCACCGTCACCCTCACCTGGGGCGCCGGCCCCGACACCGGGCACACCCGGCCGGCGGTGCACAGCGACCTGAGCACCAGGCTGATCTGTGACATCGAGGACGCCCCGGCGGGCTCCTGAGGGCTCCTGACGCCACGGCGGCCGCTCACGCCAGCACGGCCGCCATCCGCTCGGCCAGCGTGTCGTACGGGCGGCAGTCGACCACCGGCAGGCCGTGGGCGCGGGCCTGGCCGGCGAGCCAGGCGCAGTAGCGGGCGCTGACCGCGGCGCGCTCGCTCTGGGGGCCGCGGTCGGGCTCGCGGTGGGCGTAGTTGGCGCTGATCCGCTCGGGGTCGGCCTCGTGCAGGAAGAGCGCCCGCACCCGCCGCCCCCACCGCTCGGCCTCGGCCGCGCAGCGGGCGGCGGCGGCCGGTGTGAGGTAGTCGCCCTCGACGACGGCCGGTACGTCCACGCTCAGGCGGTTGCGCACCACGCCGAGCAGGGCGTCGTCCAGGGCGCGGGCGGTGGCGATCTGCAGCTCCAGTACCCGGTCCGCGTCCGGGGAGGTGTCCGGGGAGGTGTCCGGGCCGTCCTGCGGCGTGGAGAAGTGGTGCAGGCCGGGGTGGGTCGCGGCGGTGGTGGCGGCCTGCAGTGCGGCGACCACGTCGTCGAACTCGACGGTGAACGCGCCGCGTTGCGCGGCGAGGCGGGCGGCGGCCCGGCTCTTGCCGAGGCCGGAGGCGCCGCCGATGAGCAGGACGTCCCAGGTGTGCATACGGGCACGGTAGACGGTTCGGGGCGCTGCCGGGCGCCGGGGGCGGGGGGTGCGGGGGCGCGCGCCTGCCCGGCCCGCGGCCCGGTCCCCGCGCCGGCGCCCGCACCCGTCCACGCACCGGTGCGGTCGGGGCGGCGGGAACGGGGCGTCAGGGCCAGTCGCGGGTGGCGCGGCGCACCGCCCAGGGCAGGACGAACCACAGGGCGGCGAAGACCAGCCCGACGACGCAGGCGATCGCGACGGCCACCGGCGTGCCGAGGACGACGTCCAGGACCAGCAGCACGGCCCCGGTCAGGGCGGTGGCCAGCAGCAGCAGGCCGGCCTGGGCGATGCGGGCGGACACGTCGACGATGCGGGCCTTGCCGGGGTGGCGGTACAGGCCCCGGTGCAGGGCGACGGGCGTGGCCAGGACGGCGGCGGCGATCACGGTCAGCAGCAGGGTGGTGATGTAGATGTCCTGCTGGGCGTCGCTGAGTTCGGCGAAGCGCGGGGTGAAGGCGACGCCGAGCAGGAAGGCGAACACGATCTGCACGCCGGTCTGCAGCACCCGCAGCTCCTGCAGCAGCTCCACCAGGCGCCGGTCCGCCCTGACCTGCGGGTTCTCCCAACCCGGTGGCAGCGGGACGGGCTGGCCCAGGTGGTCGGGGTCGGGGTCGGGCGGGGGAGGGTTGCTGGTCATGGGTCACATTGTGCGGACCCGCTGCCGGTAGTCGAGGATCGCGGGCAAGCGCACGTCGACATCGGGCCGCTCCACCCCGCCCGCCGCGGTGGGCCCCCGCTCCACCGCAGCGGGCGGGCGTCACGGGGCAGGGCGCCCGGGCCCGGCGCCGTCCAGGCGGTGCTGCCAGGCGGTGAGCAGCGCCTGCAGGGCGGCGGCCTCCTCGGGGTCGAGGTGGGCGAGCAGGCGGTGCTCGTTGCGCATGTGGGCGGTGAACGCCTCGTCGATCAGGCGCAGTCCCGCGTCGGTGAGGGCGACCACGCGGGCGCGCCGGTCGTCCTCGGCGGTGCGGCGGGTGACCAGTGCGGCGCGCTCCAGACGGTCGATCCGCTTGGTCATCGCGCCGGTGGTGACCATGGTGTGGGCGGCGAGCTCGCCGGGCGCGCGCTCGTAGGGGGCGCCGGCGCGGCGCAGCGCGGCGAGCACGTCGAACTCGCCCTCGCCCAGGCCGTAGCGCTGGTAGACGAGGGTGAGCTCGGCGCTCAGGCGGGCGGCGAGGCGGTGCAGGCGTCCGATCACGGCCTGCGGGGAGACGTCGAGGTCGGGGCGCTCGCGCCGCCACTCGGCCTGGATCAGCGCCACGCGGTCGGCGCGGTCCTCGTCCTGGACCGGCGTGACGCGGTCGGCGTGGTCCTCGTCCTCGGAGTGCTTCATGGGCCCACCCTACCCCAGTAGCTTCCCGGGAAGATATATTGTCTTCCATGGAAGCCAATGTGCGGTGGGTACTGCCGACCGCCCTCGCCCCGCTCGCCTGGGGCGCCAACTACTACGTCACCCACGCCTACCTGCCCGCCGACCACCCCCTGTGGGGCGCCACCCTGCGCGCCCTGCCCGCCGGCCTGCTGCTGCTCGCCCTCGCCCGCCGCCGCCCCCACGGCCCCTGGTGGAGGCGCAGCGCCCTGCTCGGACTGCTCAACACCGCCGCCTTCTTCGTCCTGCTCTACCTCGCCTCCCAACTCCTGCCCACCAGCGCCGCCGCCACCGTCATGGCCGCCTCCCCGCTCGCCATGCTGCTCACCGCCTGGGCGCTCGCCGGCCAACGCCCGCACCGCGCCCACCTGGCCGGGGCGGTGGCGGGCCTCGCGGGAGTGACGCTCACCCTGCTCGGACCGCTCGGCGCCATCAGCTGGACGGGCCTGGCGGCCTCGGCGGGCGCGATGCTGGTCTCCTCCGTCGGCTACGTGCTCTCCGCCCGCTGGCGCGAGGGCGCCGACCCGCTGGCCGCCACCTCCTGGCAGCTGACCGCCGGCGGCCTGATGCTGCTGCCGCTGGCCGCCGCCGTCGAGGGAGCGCCGCCACCGCTGGACGGCCCCACCCTGCTCGCCTTCGGCTACGTCACCCTGGTGGCCACCGCCCTCGCCTTCGCCTGCTGGTTCGCGGGACTGCGCCACCTGCCGGCCGCGACCGTCGGCCTGCTCGGACTGCTCAACCCGCTGGCCGGGGTGCTGCTGGGCGCCGCGCTGGACGGGGACGCCTTCGGGGCGCGCCAGGGGGCGGGGCTGGCGCTGGTGGCGGCCGGGATCCTGCTCGGGCGCCCACGCCCCGCACGCCCCCCGCGCCGGGCCGAGGCGGCCGCCACGGCAGGGCGGCCGGGCTTGCCGCGCCGGCGGGTGCCGTGATCGGATGGCGGGCAGCATCGCGTGCCGGTGGCGGACCGCGCCAGGCATGGAGGTGCGCAACCGAAGGGACCGCCCACCCGTGGCCTCCCCCCTCGACGGCCGAACCGCCGCCCTCGGTCTCCAACTCTCCCAAGCCCACCGGGAACTGCGCCGCCGCCTCACCGACGTCCGCGCCGCACTCGGCCGCCGCACACACGCCGACGACACCCTCCTCACCCACTGCCTGGCCTTCTGCGCCGCCCTGACCAACCATCACCAGGGCGAGGACGACGGCCTGTTCACCGCCCTGGTACGCGAACGGCCCGACCTCGCACCGACCGTGGCCAAACTCGTCGAGGACCACGGCTTCATCGCCCACATCCTCGCCCGGGTGCGCGAACTCGCCGAACAGGCCGCCGAAACACCCGGCGCCGACCTGGAGGCGATCGGACGCGAACTCGACGGACTGGCCGCCATCATCGAGTCCCACTTCCGCTACGAGGAACGCGCCATCGGCACCGCCCTCGACGCCGGGCTGCGCGACGACGGCTGGTCGCAGCCGGTCCTGCGCTTCCACACGCCGTAAAAAGCCGCGCCGAAAAACCCTTCGCGGCCCCGGACCCGCCTTCCCTGCACTCGCCACGCAGCCGCGCCCGACGCGCGGACGACCGTGACGACGACAGCAAGGCGAGAGGGGGAGGGCGGCCATGCCGAAGCACAGCGCCGCCGCCCCCTCTCCTGCGTCGCGCTACGAGGTGATCCTGGTGTCCCCGCCCTTCCGGTGCCCGCTGCGCGGCCGGCACCGGAACAGTGCCGCCACCGTCTGAACCCGGACTCGCTGCGCGCTCGTACAAGCCCTTCATCGGACCAAATCTGATGGTCAGTCGGCGATGCCGATCACGCGCCCACTTGGGCGGTCGCCGGCCAGGGCGGGCAGCGCGGCGCCGACCCGCAGCAGTCGCTCACCGCCTTGGCGTTCAAGGCGAGCGCGGCCTCCACGGGCCGCCTCACCAGAGAGGCTGGAGGATGCCCCCGGCTTTCAGGCCGGGGCGGCATCGCGAATCCCCACCCTCGCTGAACTACACGCGGCGAGGCTTCCGGATCAAGGACGGGCGCGCCTGCACCTCGCGGGCGGAATCGTGCTGACGGTGGTGTGGTCGCGCGGGATGCCGGCCGATCCGACGGCGGTGCGGGTGTACCGCGACAGCATCGGCCACTGGTATGCGAGCTTCGTCGCTCCCGCGACCATCGAGCCGCTGCCGGCCACGGGTCGGGCGATAGGTATCGACTGGGGCGTGAAGGAGACCGCGACCACCACCAGCGACCTGCACGATCTTCCGCACCCCGGTCACGGGAAGAAGGCCGCTGAGAAGCTGGCGAAGTATCAGCGGCGGATGTCACGTCGGAAGCCGAAGATGGGGCAGCCCGGGTCGAAGGGCTACCGGAAGGCGAAGCGGCAGGCCGCGAAGCTCCACAAGAAGGTGTCCCGGCAACGTCAGGACACCGCCCGCAAGTGGGCGAAGAACGTTGTCCGCGACCATGACACACTCGCCATTGAGGACTTCCGGCCGAAGTTCCTCGCCAAGTCCACCATGGCCAAGAAGGCCGCTGACGCCGCCATCGGCGCAACGAAGACGGCCCTGATCGAGATGGGCCGCAAGCACGGCAGGGCCGTGCATTTGGTCCACCCCGCGCACACCACGATGGACTGCGGGCACTGCGGAGCGAGAGCCAAGCACGCACTGCCGCTGGGAGAGCGCACCTACACCTGTACCGCGTGCGGAGCCACGTCCCCACGGGACAAGAACTCCGCCCACGTGATACTCGTCCGGGCAGGTCTGAACCCGGCTGACGTTGATGGTAGAAGACCCGCCGGGACGCTGTCCCGAAGGGCAGCCTGAGTCAGGAATCCTCCCGACGGAAGCCGGAATCCCCCGGCTTCAGCCGGGGGAGCAGTCAACCACCCGAAGGACTCCTCGGAGCTCGCCTTCCGCACCGCCGCCCGCCTGGGCCTGCGCGAGGCGCTGCGCTCGGCGCGGCTGCAGCTGCTGGAGCCGCTCGCCGAGGTGAGCGTCACCGTGCCCGAGGACGCCCTCGGCGCGGTGCTGGGGGACCTGGCCGCCCGCCGCGGCCAGGTCCAGGGCACCGCCCTGGGCCGCGACGGCGCGGCGCAGGTGAGCGCGCTGGTGCCGCTGGCCGAACTGTTCGGCTACGCGGGCCGCCTGCGCGGACGCACCCAGGGCCGCGGCACCTTCACCACCCGCCCGGCCGGCTACGCGCCCGCGCCCTCGCTCGGGTGAGCCCCACCGCCCGGCCCCGCCGTCCTCCCGGGCGGCGGGGCCGGGCCGGGCGCCTACAGGGCGCCGGCCTCCGCCGCCGCCCACGCCGACGGGTACAGCGGGCGCCAGCCCAGGTCCCGGCGCGCGGCCGCGGTGGACACCTGGCCCTCCCACGGGTCGAACTCCACCTGCTGCGAACCGCCCGGGTGGCGAAGGCCGTTGAGCGCGTGCAGGTCCCAGGCGGTCAGCGGGGCGTCGTCCGACACGTTGTAGGTGCGGCCCTCGATACCCGGGGTCACCACCGCCCGCCACAGCGCCTGCGCCACGTCCGCGTGGTGCACCACCGCCAGACGCTGGTGCGCGGGCCAGTTCCCGGCCCAGTGCAGCGACTGCGCCAGATGCGGGTCGCCCTCGCCGTACACGAACGCCAACCGGGCGATGACCAGCGGCAGTTCTTCCCCGATCTCGCGCAGACCCGCCTCGGCCTGCGCCTTGGACTGCGCGTACGCGCCCCACGCCTCGTGCGGCGCGAGCCGGTCCCGCTCCACCGCCGGGCGGCCCAGGCCCCGCCCGTACACCAGGTTGGTGCTGGTGTGCACGAACCTGGCCACCCCGGCCTTCGCCGCCTCACGGCCCAACGCCACCGCCGCGTCCCGGTTGACCGCCCAGGCCTGCTCGTCCGCCACCCCGCGCAGCGCCGCCGCCACGTTGAGAACCACCTCGACGCCGTCCAACGCCCGTGCCCGGTCCGCCTGTTCGCACAGGTCCCCGACCACCGTCTCCACCTCGCCCAGGCCCCGCGCCCGCTTCGCGTCGCGCACCAGCACCCGCACCGAAGCGCCCTCGGCCCCGGCCCACCGCACCAGGCGCGGCACCAGGCGCCGCCCCACCGAACCGGTCGCGCCCGTCACCAGAATCCGCGTCATGATTCCCGTCCCCCTTGTGGGTGTTGCCCTCGTCGACGCCCACCAGCCTGCCCGCGCCGGGGCGGGGGCGGCAGAGACCCGTCGAACCAGGGATCGCCGATCCCTGGTTACCGCCACCGGCCCGCGGCCGGGCCGCCCCCCGGACGCGCCCCGGGTCACCGGTTCGCGGCCGCCCCGCGCCCCGCGCGGGCCCGGCCCACCAGCCAGACACCGAACGCGGTCAGCAGCGCCGCCCCGAACCCGTACACCGGCAGCCACAGCGTCGTCGTGGACGACAGACAGCCGTCGACGGCCTGCCGACTCTGCTCATTTTGCGCGTACACCAGCGCGGCGCCGCCACGGCCCGCGAGGTCCCCCAACGCGGCCTGCGCGCGGAGCGCCGCGTAGTCGCCCAGGTGGGCGCACGCGCTGCGGGTTTCCGGCATCGGGAACAGCCAGGCCCAGCGCTGCATCGCGGGGGCCACGGCGATGGCCGCGCACAGGCCCACGACCAGCGAGTAGGCCGTCAGGTTCCGCACGTAAGCGGACCCCGCACCGGGCGTGCGAACCGGCACCCCGGCGAGGGAGAAGATCACCGCGAGCAGCGTCACGCCCAAATACGTGGAGAACCACTGCCACGAGCCCGACGCGAGCGCGAACGCCAGCACGGCCGCGAGCGCGATGCCCAGCACCCCGGGCCGATCACCGGCCCCCCGCCCCGCACCGGCGGCCGCGGCCCCCTCGGCACTCGGGCGGCTGCGCTCGTCCATGCTCACTCCTGCCAGTAGCCGGGCCCACCAGTGTCCGGCCGCGGCACCCCGCGGGCCCCGCCACCATGCCGCCGCGCCCACCGCCTCGCCCGGTTGGCGGCCCGGCGCCCCGCACCCCGGACACGCACGGGCCCGCCGGCCGGGGGGCCGACGGGCCCGCGGCCGCGGCCGGACCGGCCAGCTACCGGGCGCGCAGTATCAGGTGCCCGCGCCGGTAGCGCTCGCCGTCGCCGGGTTCGCGCAGCATGCGGCCGACCTCGGCGAAGCCGGCCCCGTTCGCGAGCTCGGCGAGGGCGTTGATCGGCCAGCGGTAGGCGGTCGCCACCTTGTGGTCGAAGGGCGTGACCGGGGCGCCCTCGGACTCGAAGAAGCCCAGCAGCGCGTGCCCGCCCGGTGCCAGCACCCGGCGGAACTCGGCGAGGTAGGCGGGCAGTTCGGCTGGCGGGGTGTGGATCAGCGAGTACCAGGACACCACGCCGCCCAGCTCGCCGTCGGCCGCCTCCAGCGCGTCCATCGAGCCGACCTCGAAGCGCAGGTGCGGGTACGTCCGGCGGGCGATGTCGATCAGCGCCGGGGACAGGTCGACGCCGAAGACGTCCAGCCCCGACTCGCGCAGGAACGCGCTCAGGTAGCCGGGCCCGCAGCCGAGGTCCGCCACCGGGCCGGGGCTGGCGGCGGCCACGAGGTCGGCGAACGCGGTGACGAAGGAGCGGTCCAGCGGCAGGCCAGCGAGCCCGTCCCGGACGAGTGCGGCGTAGCGGACGGCCACGGAATCGTAGGCGTCGGCCGTAGTCGTGAGATACGACGATGAATCAGACACGGGGGACGACCCTAGTGCGTAGTCAGCGGAGCCGAGCAAGCGTGGCGGCCTGGTGGGCATCGGGTGCGACTCCAGCGACCCTACGGCCCTTGAGGCCTTTGTCCAGACCGGAGCCCCCGGCGCCTCAGTGGACACATCATTCAAGGAGGCGGCGCAACTCGACCAGCGTGAGCCAGGTTTGCGGATCGGGTTCGACGTAGGCCGCACGAACGGCATAGGCCCCGGCATCCAGGTCGACCCGTACGTGATCTTGCTGGCGACACTCTTCACCCGCCCAGGCCGAATCGAACAGAACGACCGGTCCCGGCACCTGCCAGGTCAGCTCCGGTTCCCATGACGCGGCACGCATCGCCGCGTCCACTCTGCCGAGCATGGCCTCCTCGGACTCCGCCGCCGACCAACGCACGAACACGCCCCGCGCTGGCAGGTACGCCGTCGAGGCGGGCTCGTCTCCCAGGACCAAACCCTCGGCTGAGCCGACCCGGACCAAGCCGATGTGGCCCTCGACGGCGCAGGCCCTGTCGTAGTCGTCAACGGCATCGCCGTTCCCGGCCGATCCCGACCACGTCTCCAACACGACCTCGGGAACCACGATGAGCGGCCCTCCCAGGGACTCCACCCACGTGACCGCTCCCGGCTCTCCGTACATGACCATGCGTGCAACCTACACACCAGGCCTGACGACCGGCTGCTGGGCTTGACTCCTCAGCCCGGTGGGATGTCTAGACCATCCGTCAGCTCGGTCCGGGACGGCCCCGTACGACCCGGGGACCGGTCATCCCTGGCCTCCACCGCCCCGGCCGCGCCATGCTGGGACGCATGATCGACCGAGACGCCCTCGCCGACTTCCTCAGCCGCTCCCGCGCCCGCCTGACCCCCGCCGACGTCGCCCTCGCCCCCGGGGCCCGGCGCCGCACCCCCGGGCTGCGCCGGGAGGAGGTGGCGCAGCTGGCGGGGCTGTCCGTGGACTACTACGCGCGCCTGGAGCAGCGGCGCGGGCCGCAGCCCTCGCCGCAGCTGTTGGCCGCGCTGGCCCGGGCGCTGCGGCTGAGCGAGGACGAGCGCGACCACCTGTTCCACCTGGCCGGGCACGAGCCGCCGCGCCGTCACAGCGTGCTGACGCATGTGCGCCCGGGGCTGCTGCTGGTCCTGGACCGGTTGCACGATGTGCCCGCGCAGGTGGTCTCCGACCTCGGGGACGTGCTGGCGCAGAACGCGATGGCCGCCGCCGTGTTCGGGGACCTCGCCGCGCCGGCGCCCGATCGGCGCAACCTGCTGCTGCGCTGGTTCACCGACCCGGCGAGCCGCGCCCTGTTCCCGCCCGAGGACCACGAGGCGCTGGCCCGCGCCCACGTGGCGTCCCTGCGCGCGGTGCACGCGGCCCGCCCGGGGGACCGGCGCGCGGCCGAGCTGCTCGTCGAACTCCTCGCCACCGTGGAGGAGTTCGCCGCGTACTGGGAGCGTCACGAGGTCGCGGTGCGGCGCAGCGGGGGCAAGCGGGTGCTGCATCCGGTGGTGGGGGAGCTGGAGCTGGAGTGCGAGGTGCTGGCCGCGGGCGGGCAGGACCAGCTGCTGCTGGTGCACACCGCCGCCGCCGGCAGCGAGAGCGCCTCGCGGCTGGAGCTGCTGCGGGTGGTCGGCGCCTCGGTGTGACGCCTCGGTGTGACGTTTCGGCTGCGGCGTGTCAGGGGCCGCTGCCCGTAGGCTGGGCGGGCCGCAGGGGCGGCACAGAACGTCAGCAAAGCGACAGAGGCGGGCAGGCAGGGGCATGCAGTTCGACGACCAGGGCGACCTCGACACCTCCCAGGTGGACGACCGGCGCGGCATCCCGGGCGGGAAGGTCGCCATCGGCGGCGGGGCCGTGGGCCTGATCGCGGTGCTGGTCGCGGTCCTGCTCGGCGTGGACCCCAAGCTGCTGGGCCTGTCCTCCGGCGGTGGCACCACCTCCTCCTCCGGCGCCCGCACCGACGGCGAGGTGCAGCAGGCCTGCAAGAGCGGCGCGGACGCCAACAAGCGCCAGGACTGCCGGATCACGGCGGTCACCAACAGCCTGCAGGAGTTCTGGAGCGCCGAACTGCCGCGCCGCACCAAGATGGCGTACAAGCCCGCCCAGACCGTGCTGTTCACCGACCGGGTCTCCACCGCCTGCGGGCCGGCGACCTCGGCGGTGGGCCCGTTCTACTGCCCCGGCGACCAGAAGGCCTACTTCGACCTCGGCTTCTTCGACGAGCTGTCCACCCGCTTCGGCGCCAAGGGCGGCCCGTTCGCCGAGTCCTACGTCGTCGCCCACGAGTACGGCCACCACATCCAGACCCTCACCGGCCAGATGCAGAAGGTCGGCAACGACCGCCAGGGCGCCACCAGCGCCTCGGTGCGCCTGGAGCTGCAGGCCGACTGCTACGCGGGGGTGTGGGCGCACCACGCCACCACCACCCCGCAGGCCTCCACCGGCCGTCCGCTGATCGCCGCCCTCACCGACCAGGACATCGCCCAGGGCCTGGACGCGGCCGCGGCGGTGGGCGACGACCGGATCCAGAAGCAGGCGAGTGGGAAGATCAACCCGGAGGCGTGGACGCACGGCTCCTCCGACCAGCGCAAGGCCTGGTTCACCACCGGCTACCGCAGCGGCGACCTGGCCCAGTGCGACACCTTCTCCGGGAAGATCTGACGCACCGCCCCGCCTGACCGACTCCGTTACGCGCCCGGGCCGTCAACGGCCCGGGCGTTCACCGCCGGAGCAGGACGCGGCCCGCGCCGTCGACCACGACGACGGACGCGACGGGAACGAGCGAGTTCGCCTCGGGGGCGTCCGGGTCGTCGACGTAGTCACGTCTGGCCATGGCCTGCCACCTCCGGTTCCGGTTCAGACGTCGCCGAACTCGCCGCTGCGGACGGCGGCGACGAACGACATCCAGGCCTCGGCCGGGAAGACCAGAGCCGGCCCCTGGGGGTCCTTCGAGTCGCGTACTGTTCCGGGGCGCGAGTCATCGACCTCGACACACCCGCCTTGCCCGTTGCTGTAGGAACTCTTCCGCCACGCGGCGTCAGCCGGGTGGTCACCGTGCATGCCGTTCATAGTCCTTCCGTGCCTCCCGGATCATGGTCACGCTGTCCGGCCGCGTGAGGGCATCGACCTGAAGGCGATCGTACTGGCCAGCCCATCTGGCCACGACTTCGGAGTCTCGTTCCAGAATGCTCCGCCCCAGCGTTTCGGTGTACCCAACCATCGTGCGAGTTGGCAGGGTCAACAACGTGACGGAGTGAGAGAAGGGGCGCGACTCGCCAAGCGTGTACGGGGCGATTTGCAGGATGAGGTGGGGCCGGGCTGCCAGCTCCTCCAGATGTTGGAGCTGACGGGCCATGACCTCCGATCCGCCGATCCGGCGCCGCAGAACCGACTCGTCGAGAATCGCGTGGACCGTCGCAGGACGGTCGAGCAGCCGTTGGCGTCCGGCCAGAACGTTGAGCCGCTTGTCCGCCTCTTCCCGTGTGGCCTCACCACGTAGAACCGGCGCCATCTCGTACGCAGTGCTGTAGTCCGGGTGCTGGAGTATGCCAGGCACCATGTCCAGTTCGAAGATCCGAATGGTCACAGACTCCCGTTCCTTGGCCGCGTACTGATCGAAACCCTCGAACAGAATCCGCTGTCCGGACTGGCGCCACTCGCGTTCGAACTTGTCACTCTCGAAGGCTCCGTCAATTCTCTTCGCGAACCGACTGGTTGGAGGCTTCCTCCCAGTTTCCACGGCGGAGATGTGGACGGCGGAGTAGCCGATGAGCCCTCCCAGGTGGTCCTGCGTCCATCCTCTCGCCTCTCTGGCCTCGCGGAGTAGCACGCCGAACTTCGCGGTGGGCGAGGAGTCGGGGTCAAGTTCCTTGCGGTTCATGATCGCTGGCGACTTTCCCTTCTGGTCCGAAAGGTTGAAGGCATGGCCAATGCTAGGTCACAGTGGGCTCCCTGAGTAGTCGAGTCATTACGCATCGGAGCGGTGCTGTGCGCGCAGCACAAATAGGCGCTCCCTTTGCGCGCCCCCCTTCCGCCCCCTGAGGTGCACATTCATGCTCGTCTCCCGCCGCCCCCGTACGTTCGCCGCCCGCCTCGACTCGCGGACCGAATCCACCCCCATCGCCCGGCACTTGCTCCGCGCCTACCTCGCCGCCCTGCCCACCGGCGACCGCTATCACGACGCCGCGGAACTCCTCCTCGGTGAGCTCTTCGCGAACGCCGTCCAGCACTCCGGCGCGCCCGCCGACCGCCTGATCGAGATCCGGTTCGCCGTCAGCGGGGACCGCCTCCGCATCGAGGTCCACGACGCCGGAACCGGGCGGCCCTCCATCCGCTCCGCCACCCCCTCCGACGAGCGCGGCCGCGGGCTGTTCCTCGTCAACGAACTCGCCGAGCGCTGGGGTTGCTGCCCCCGGGCCGGCGGCATCGGCAAGTTCGTCTGGGCCCTCATCGCCCCCACCCTCACCCCCGCCACTGTCTGAAAGCGCGCCCCCTGATGCTGCCTCCCCTTCCCACCCTCGCCCGCCACGCCCTCGACCGCGGTCACACCCCCGCCGCCACCTACGCGATCCTCGCCCGCCGCACCCGCGAGCCCCTCCCCGCCGCGCGGGCCGTGTGCCTCGCCCTCGACATCCCCCACGCCGAAACCACCCGCCGCCTCGACGACTGCTACGACGCCCTCCTCGCCGTCCCCCGCCCCGGCGCCGAGGCCGACACCGGCGAACTCCTCGAAGCCCTCGGCGTCTTCGACATCCCCAAGACCCCCACCCCCACCGACCAGGGCGTCATCGACCTCTTCCTCACCGCCGTCGACGCCATGGGCGGCATCCGCGCCGGCCACCAGCACGGCCTGGCCCGCTGGTTCACCACCGGCAACCTCACCGCCGCCTACCTCTCCCTCGCCGCCGCCCACCCCCGTCCCGCCGTCGGCGACCCGGCCCGGTACTGGACCGCTCTCGTCTGCGCCGGTGAACTCCTCGCCGCCGAACCCGGAACCGACCCCCGGATCAAGTACGCCCTCGTCGGCTGCCGTGCCCGCGCCGCCCAGGCAGCCCGCCCGTGAGCGCAGGAAGTCGACCCCGCCGACTTCCCGCGCTCACGGGCGGGTTCCGTCCGCGTCCGCGCCCGCCGGCCAGTCCCAGTCGGTGATCGCCTCGCACAGCAGGCGGGCGGCGGCGGGCAGCTGATCGCCCACGCGCCAGAACAGGGTCAGCGTGCGGCGGCAGCGGGGACTGCCGACGTCGACCCACACCAGCGGCAGGCGGGTGGCGGTGCGCCGGACCAGGCCGGGCACCAGACCGATGCCCAGGCCCGCGCTGATCAGCTCCGCGATCGCGCCGGCCCCGTCGCCTCGTTCAGGCGGCGGGGCAGCGGGGCATGGGCGGGCTCAGGTGCGGCCGGCGCCCGCCCCGGGTGTGCCGGGTCAGGGAGTCGAGGACGACGGCCGCCAGCAGCATCGCGCCGGTGGTGATGTACTGGATGGCCAGGATGCCCAGCAGCGCCGACCAGGTGCTGCCGCGGCAGCCGAAGAGGCTGGTGCCGCCGATGACGGCGGCGATGGCCATCATCAGGACGTTGCCGCTGCCGAGTTCTCGTCGGCCGAACCCTGCTCCAAGCAAAACCAGCCTTGGGGGAATCCTCCGCTACCCGTCATCTTCGTGAACGCTGACCGGTGCGCTCCCGCGCGCGGCCTCGGTGGCGCGGTAGCGGCCGGGGGTGGTGCCGAACTCGCGGGCGAAGGCGTGCGAGAGCGCGTACGGGCTGCCGTAGCCGACCTGGCGGGCGATCGTCTCCAAAGGTTCGGAGCCGCGGCGCAGCAGGGCCGCGGCCCGGGTCATCCGCCACCAGGTCAGGTACGCCATCGGCGGGCGGCCGGCCAGGGCGGTGAAGCGGCGGGTGAGGGTGGCGCGGGAGACGCCGGCGCGCCGGGCCAGGGTGGCGGTGGTCCACGGGCGGGCCGGGTCCCCGTGCACGGCGGCCAGCGCCGCGGCCACCACCGGGTCGGCCAGCGCCGCGCCCCAGCCGCCCGCGCCGGGCCTGGAGGTCCAGATACGTACCAGGTAGACCAGCAGCAGGTCGATCAGCGCGGGCACGGCCAGGCGTCCGCCGGGGCGCTCGGCGGCCAGCTCGGCGCCCAACAGGTCCACGGCCGCGCGTAGTTCGGGGTGCTCGCCGGTGCGGGTGGGCAGGTGGAGGACCGTCGGAAGCTCGCGCATCAGCGGGTGGCCCAGGCCGTGGTCCAGGCGGTACTTGCCGCACAGCAGCTCGGCGCCGTCCCCCTGGGTGCTGTCCCCCTGGGGCCCGGTGCCGGGGCCGGTGCCGGTCGGCCGGTCGAGGAGCGCGTCCAGTACGGGCAGTCGCCTCGCCTGGCGTGGCGTCAGTTCACCACTGGACAGGGCGTGTCCGGTGCCGTGTGGCAGCAGCACCGCGTCCCCCGCCCCCAGCCGCACCGCCTGGCCGCCCTCGGCCAGCAGCCAGCAGGAGCCGGCCAGCACCACATGGAAGCCCGCGCCCGCGTAGGCGGGGATCCACGCGCCCCAGCGCCCTGCCGTGCGCAGCCGGTTGGAGGAGGGCCGGCCCACCCGTACGGCGGCGATCGCGTCACTGACCACGTCCATGCCGGCCATCGTAGTGAGCCGATCGCGTATCCCGCCAAGCCGCTGGCGCATTGAGCGGCTCATCCCGGCTTCCTAGGCTCGACGCGTAGGCAACGAGCCGGGCAGACGAGTGCTGGAGGGGCGACCGTGGAGCGGATCGAGCTGGGGGACCTGGAGATCGTCCGGGTGCTGGAGTGGCAGGGCCCGTTCGGGCCGGCCGCGGGGATCGTGCCCGACCTCGCCGAACACGCCTGGCACGGCGGCGGAGTGGGCGACCTGGCGCCCGAGCACTACGACGTCGCCTCGGGTTCGTACGTCGGCGCCCTGCAGACCTGGGTGGTGCGCGGCGGCGGCCGGACCGTCCTGGTGGACACCGGCGTCGGCGACGGCCGCGAGCGGCCCGCCACACCGATGTTCCACCAGCGCCGGGGCCGCTTCCTGGAACTGCTCGCCGAGGCGGGGGTGCGACCGCAGGACGTGGACGCGGTGGTCAACACCCACCTGCACGCCGACCACGTCGGCTGGAACACCCGCAGCCAGGGCGGGGACTGGGTGCCGACCTTCCCCAACGCGGTCTACTACCTGCCCGCCGCCGACCGGGCCTTCTTCGACCCGGCCGCCGCCCACCCCGCCCGCACCGACGCCACGGTGGACCCCGCACGGTGGGCCGAGTGGGACCAGGTCTTCGCGGACAGCGTCGCCCCGGTCCTGGCGGCCGGGCAGGGCGACCCATGGTCGGGCACCCGCAGCATCGGCGCGGGCCTGGTCCTGGAGGAGGCCCCCGGCCACACCCCCGGCTCCTCGGTGCTGCGCCTGGAATCGCAGGGCCGGCGCGCGGTGTTCGTGGGGGACCTGCTGCACTCGCCGGTCCAGCTGGCGCACCCCTCGTGCAACAGCTGCTTCTGCCTGGACCAGGCGCAGGCGGCGGCCACCCGGCTGCGGGTGCTGGAACGCGCCGCCGACCAGGGCGAGTTGGTGCTCCCCGCGCACTTCGCCGGGCCCGGCGCCGCGCACGTCTCCCGCACGGGGGCGGGGTTCACCGCGCACTGGGCGCGGTGACCGCACGTGCGGGGGTGCCCGCCGTTCCCCCGAGGACGGCGGGCACCCCGGCCTGTCGGACGGACCCCGACCGTCAGGGCCGGTCGAGGGTGAGGGAGTTGATCGGGCCCAGGTCGTAGTAGACGCCCTTCTGGGCGGGGATGTCGTACACGCAGTCGGAGCCGCCCGAGCCGCGGCACAGGTGGGCGTGGGCGCCGCCGGACTGGTTGTTGAGCACCCAGTGGTTGCCGTTCTGGTTGCTCAGGTTGTGGGCGCCGTAGCTCCAGTACACGTCGCTGGGCGCGGAGGCCGGGTTCTGGTTCTGCGGGTAGACGCACACGGCGCCGTACGGGCAGCCCGCCCAGGAGCCGTCGGCGGCGCCGGCGCCGCCGGTGCCCAGGGTGGTGAGCGCGGCGGCGGCGATCCCGAGGACGGCCAGGGCGCGGGTGATCCTGCGCATGGGTGGTTCTCCCTTGCTGGTGGGACGGCCCTGACGTGTGGTCGGGGCCAGTGCTCGCCAGCCTAGGAACGCGGGCGCGGCGGCGGTCCCTGACATCCGACAGGGGCGCGCCACCGCCCGCGGGCGCCGCTCCTGTGCCACGGCAGTGGCAGGCCGGCGGCCTCGCCGACCAGCTCGGGCAGGAACAGGCCGAGGGCGGGCTTGCCCTCGGCGACCATGACCAGCGCCGGCCGGCGCGCGGGAAGTCTGCCCGTCCGACTTCCCGCGCGGCCGACTTCCCGCCTCCCGCCTGCCGGGCGTCGGCGCGCTAGCCGAGGCGGCGCAGGGCCTGCGGCGTGAGGTCGGCCAGGGCCGGGTAACCGTCGACGGCCATCAGGAGGTCGGCCTCGGCCAGCACGGAGCGCAGCACGTGAACGACGCCGTCGGCCCCGCCCAGCGCCAGCCCGTAGGCGTACGGGCGGCCGACGCCGACGGCGGTGGCGCCCAGGGCGAGCGCCTTGACGATGTCGGCGCCGGTGCGCACGCCCGAGTCGAACAGGACCGGCAGGCCGTCGGCCGCCTCGACCACGCCGGGCAGGCATTCCAGTGCCGGCAGTCCGCCGTCGGCCTGCCGGCCGCCGTGGTTGGAGCAGTAGATGCCGTCCACGCCCCCGTCCTTGGCGCGGCGCGCGTCGTCCGGGTGGCAGATGCCCTTGAGGATCAGCGGCAGGTCGGTGAGCGAGCGCAGCCACGGCAGGTCCTCCCAGGTGAGGGGGTTGCCGAAGAGCTGCGCCCAGAGCAGCACGGCGGCTCCCGGATCATCCTCGGAGGACGCGGCGAGGCGGGAGCGGAAAACGGGGTCGCTCGTGTAGTTGGCCAGGCAGTTCCCGCGCAGCTGGGGGAAGTTGGCGGTGGCCAGGTCGCGCGGGCGCCAGCCGGTGATCCAGGTGTCCAGGGTGACCACGATGCCCTTGAACCCGGCGGCCTCGGCGCGGCGGACCAGGCTCTCGGCCAGCTCCCGGTCGGTGGGCGTGTAGAGCTGGAAGAAGCCGGGGGTGTCGCCGAATTCGGCGGCCACCTCCTCCATCGGGTCGACCGTCAGCGTGGAGGCGACCATCGGCACGCCGGTGCGGGCGGCGGCCCGCGCGGTGGCCAGGTCGCCGTGGCCGTCCTGGGCGCACAGCCCGATCACCCCGACCGGGGCCATGAACAGCGGTGAGGGCAGGCGCAGGCCGAACAGGTCGACCGACAGGTCCCGCTCCTTCGCGCCGACCAGCATCCGCGGTACCAGGCCCCACCGCCCGAACGCGGCGACATTGGCCCGCTGGGTCCGCTCGTCCCCGGCGCCGCCCGCGACGTACGAGCGGACGGCGGTGGGCAGCGCGGCCAGGGCCGGCGCCTCCAGCTCCGCGTACGTCATCGGCAGCCGCGGCACGACCCCGCGCAGCCCGTCGAGGTAGATCTCGTTCTGGTAGTCCGCGAACGCCACGGTCCGCTCCTCCCGCTCCGGCCCGCCGCGCGCGGGCCCCCGGACCCCACCGTGCATGACCGACCGCCGGTGGCGGGAGAAACGCGGGATTCCCGCCGAAAGACCGCGACGGATGCGGGAAGTCGACGGGGCCGACTTCCCGCGCGGTGGGTCCGGTTCGCCGCGGTGGGCGGCGCTACGCCGCTTCGGTGAGGGTGTCGAGGTGCGCGGCGAGGCGCTGCAGGAGGGTCATCAGGGTGGTGAACTCCTCCGGTGTCACGCAGGCCGTCAGCTGCTTGCGCAGCGCGGCGGCCTGGGCGCTGATGCGCTGGTGGGCGGCGCGGCCCTCGTCGGTCAGGGCGACGGCGCCGGGGTCGATGCGCACCCAGCCGCGGGTGGCGAGGCCGTCCAGGTAAGGGCGCATGGTGGGCTCGTCGGCGGTGAGGAAGGCGGCCATGGCCTCGTCGACCTCGGCGGCGGTCAGCGGTCCGCAGGCCACGGTGTTGAGCACCTGCCAGTCGCGCCGGCGCAGGCCGTCGGCGGCGAACAGACGGGCCATGCACTGCTCGATGGCGCCGTCGATGTGCCGCAGCCAGTAGCCGAGCGGGCGCTGCTCACGGACGTTGGGCAGGGCGGTGGAGACGTCGGTGGCCATGATGGTGATCCCCCTCAATGCATGTCTTTTTACAACAGTTGTAACCTGGCATGCATGTCGAAGCAGGAGAAGAGCCCACGGGAACAGCAACAGGACGCCGTCGCCGCCGTCGAGCGCGCCATGGTCGCCATCCGCCGCAGCCAGACCCGCCGCTCCCTGGGCCGCATCGCCCCACCCGGCGGCGCCCGGGGCATCGACCCCACGCTGTTCGGCGTGCTCGACGCCGTCGAGGCCCACGACGGCCCCTGCGCGGTCACCGACGTCGCCGCCGCCCTCGGCGTCGACCAGCCCCGCGCCAGCCGCCTGGTGCTGCGCACCGTCGAGGAGGGCTGGCTGGAACGCGGCAGCGACCCGCGCGACGCCCGCCGCACCCTGCTCGCCCTCACCCCCGCCGGCCGCGAACAGGTGGAGCGCACCCACCGGTTCCGCCGCGAGGTCTTCGCCCGCACGATGGCGAACTGGCCCGATTCGGACCGCACCGAGTTCGCCCGCCTGATCACCGCCTTCGTCGCCGACTTCGGCCGGGTGGCCCACGAGGGCCGGTAGGGCCGCCGGGCGGCGCCGCCTCGCCACCGAAGCGCGCGCCGGCGACCAGCCGTGAGGCCGCGGCGCGGTACGCGCCGTGCAGTCCCACGCCGTGCGGCCGCTGGCCTCAGGCGCCCGCCGCCTCCCCGCCCAGCAGTACCGGCAGCGAGCGGTGCCCGTTGGAGATCAGCGACTCCACCGGCTCCAGCTCCACCCCCGGCAGCAGCGCCAGGCGCGGGAAGCGTTCGAACAGCGCCCGCAGCGCCGTCCGTGCCTCCAGCCGGGCCAACGGCGCGCCGAGGCAGAAGTGCGGGCCGTGCCCGAACGCCAGGTGGTCCTTGACCGGCCGGGTGACGTCGAAGTCGCCGCCGCTGTCCCCGTAGCGCACCGGATGGCGCCCGGCCGCCGCGTAGGAGGCCAGGATCGCCTCGCCCTGACGGATCACCACCCCGCCCGGCAGCGCGATGTCCTCGACCGCGTAGCGCAACGGCAGGTGCGCCACCGGCGCCTCGCGGCGCAGCGCCTCCTCCACCACGTCGTCCCAGCCGACCTTGCCCGCCCGCACCACGTCGAGCTGGTCGGGGTGGGTGAGCAGCAGCGCCACCGCGTTGTCGATCAGGTTGACGGTGGTCTCGTAGCCCGCCGAGACGATCAGCAGCAGGGTGTCGCGCAGCTCCTCCTCGGTCAGCGCGCTGCCGTCGCCCTCGGTGTCGCGCACGGCGATCAGCAGCGAGGTCATGTCCTGCCCGGGCCGCTCGCGCTTGGCCGCTGTCAGCTGGTCCAGCATCGCGTAGAACGCCGCCGCGTTGGCCGCGGACTCCTGCGGGGTGAGGGTGGTGTCGAAGACCCGGTCGACGGTGTCGCGGAAGCGGTCCCGCAGCGCGTCCGGCAGGCCCAGCAGCTGGGCGATCACCTGGATCGGCAGCGGGTGGGCCAGGCGTTCGCGCAGGTCCACCGCCGTCCCGGGCGGGGCCGTCGCCAGCTCGTCGAGCAGCGCGGCCGTCAGCTCCTCGATCCGCTCGGCCAGCGCCGCGACCTGACGGGCCGCGAACGCCGCGCCCACCAGGCGCCGCAACCGGCGGTGGTCGGCGCCGTGCGCGGTGAACATGTTGCGCGCCGTCACCCACAGCGCCAGCGGCCAGTTCGGCACCACCTGCGCGAACCGCGGCCAGTGCTGCCGGCCGTCCTTGGAGACCCGCGGATCCTTGAGCAGTTCCTCCAGCAGCACCGGGTCGGCCACCGCCCACGCCTGCACCCCCAGGATGTCCACGGGCGTGGCCGGCCCGCGCGCGACCAGCTCGGCGCTCTCGGCGTCACGCCCCCGCCCGGCGGGGTCCAGGACGAGCCGCGGGCAGTGCGTGGGGTGCTCGAACTGAGGCTCCACAAGGGCTCCTTCACACGGGGGCGGGGTTCGCTCGGCACGAGGATGGCCCGACCGCCCGCCCCCGTCGAGAGGGCCTCGTGAACCCGACACCCCCGAACGCCCCCGGCGTTGTCGGCGCCGGGCCCTGAACTCGCGCCCATGACCACGGACGGGCCCGGACACCTCGCGCGGATCGACGAGCTACTCGCCCGGGAGCATCCGTACCCGGAGCGGGAGGTCATCGACGACGACGGGTACGGCGGGCCGGGTTACCGGGTGCTGGAGCTGCACGCCAGCGAGGACTTCTGGGACGACGAGGACGGGCGGGCCGCCGACCGGGCCCACGACGTGGCCGACGCCCACCTGGAGGCCCTCGCCGCCCCACTGACGGCGCGCTGGGGGTCGCCGTACGACGTCGACCTGTGGTCCTACCTGGTCGCCGGTTACGGCCCGGACCACCCGAACCACCCGTCCCCGGTCCCGCTCGGCCTGCTCAGCGGCACGGCGATCACCCTGCGGGTCTGGCCGCTGCCCGGCGGCGGGCGGTGGCTGGGCCTGGCGGTCGGCCAGGAGGACAAGGAACTGCCGGTGGTACTCCTCGCCGCACTCGCCGACGGCCCCGCCCCCGACCCCAGCGCCCCGCCCGGGGCGCCCTGACGGCCCGCCGGCGCTCGACACCGACGGACCCGGGCGCAGGCAAGCGGTACCGATAGCAGCGCACGGGCACAGCCGGGCGGCGCAGACCCGCCGGTCGCCGTCGAGGAGGGTGTCCCGGGCCGCGACCTTGCGCCGGTGGCGCGGCCCGGCCGGTGCCCACCGAGGAGCAGCGCGAGCACGTGCTCGCGGTGATGCGCCGTACGGCCTCGGTGGAGTCGGTCTCGTTCGGGACGGTCGGCCAGAGCCTGGGGGAGCAGGACGGCTTCACCCACGCCTACTGCGTGGGCATCGCCGACCTGGACGCCCTGCGGCGCTACCTGCACGACCCGGTGCACCTGGCCGGGGACCCGCAGATCACGCCGTACCTGTCCAGGATCGCCATCGGCCCGGACCTGTCCGACGACATGACACCCACCCTGGCCGCCGAGATCCTCGCCCTGCACGAGGAGAAGGTCGCGCTGTACCCGCAGTGGGCCGCCGACCTCGCACCGCTGCTCGCGGCGGCGTAGGCCTCGGCGGCCCGCCTGCGTCAGCCGTCAGCCGGCCAGCGCCAGGCGCCAGTTGTTGGAGCGGATGTGGTGGCCCGGCGGGTACTCGAAGGCGACCTCGCCGACCAGTTCGAAGCCCGCCTTGCGGCACACCGCGTTGGAGGCGCCGTGGTGTACGGAGGGGAAGGCGTGCAGCCAGGGCAGCGCGCCCTCGCGCCCGGCCCGCTCGGCGCACAGCATCAGCGCCCGCACCGCCAGGCCCCGGCCCTGGAGCCCGGGCAGCACGGCGTACCCCGTCTCGTAGACGTCCTGGCCCTCCCAGGCGTGCGTCCAGTACCCGACCGAGCCGGCGATCTCGCCGTCGAGCAGGAGCAGGAACATCTGCCCGCCGGTGAGCGTGAGGTAGCGCTCGTGTCGGCGCTGGATCTGCTCGGCGCTCTCCACCCCGCCGAGGTGCTCGGTCAGCTCGGGGGTGTTCTGGCGGTGCAGCAGGTCCAGGCCCTGCTCGGACCACGGCGCGAGGGTGGGGGAGGTCGTCATGACCGCACGCTAGCGCCAGGGTCTGACAACCGGCGTCCGGCAGACGGCGGGAACGCCGGTGGCCGACGGCACGTGAGAGCCGGGCACCGGCTCCAAAGGCCCGCAAGTTCGGTCAACTCTGTCCTGTCTGACGTGAAGTCAGAAAGTGATCAGTCGAGATCGATCACTCCCGGTCGCCATGGAAGGCCCCCGCTGGGGCCTGGGGTAGGAGCGGCGCGTCCCGATCAAGGATCCGGCGCGCATCAGGAATTCCCAAGGAGACCCGTCGCATCGACTCGTCCCGGTAGCGGGCCTGGAGGTTCGGCCGGGTGGCGGTCAGCCGGTGGGCGTGCCGACCTGGTCGTGTTCGAGCGCGGACCGCAGGGTCGCGAGGGCCCGCGCGAGCGCCGACGCCGACGGGCCGTCGAGGGCGGCGCCGAGCAGTTCGGCCAGGGCGCCGGTGAAGGTGCGCTCCGCCGCGTCGACGAGCCGCGTACCGTCGTCGGTCAGGGCCAGCAGCGAGGACCGGCGGTCCGAGGGGTTCGGCTGGCGGGCGGCCCAACCCTGCTTCTCCAGGCGGTCGATGCCCTTGCTGGTCGCCCCGACGCCGATGGCGAACTCGGCGGCGAGGTCCGCCACCCGGCACCCGGGGTGGTCGCGCAGGTAGCTCAGGAACTCGTACTGCGAGGTGACGATCCCGTGCCCCTCGCGCAGGCGGTCGTTGAGGGCGTTGTACAGGCGCGTCTCGCACCGGACCAGGTCGGCGAAGAGGTCCGGGAGGCCGAGGCTGGGACCGGAGTCGGCGTCGAATTCGGGTGCGGGGCCGTCGTCGTCCAATATATATTCCACGGCAGATAGTGTACGGGAAGCTACTTGCGGCGGGAGTGTGCCCATGAGCAGGGAACAGCGCATCCACATCGACGGGATCCTGCGACAGCCGAGCCCCGACGGGCCCCTGTCCGTCGAGGAGATCCGGTCCGGATTCAGGGCGCTGATGGCCCAGATGATCGTGCCCCACGACAGCATCCGCACCGCACCGACGACGCTCGGCGACCGGCCCGCCCTGCGCGTCGAGCCGAAGCAAGGGCAGGAAAGCGGCCCGAACGCCGGGACGATCCTGTACTTCCACGGCGGCGCCTGGGTCTTCGGCTCCCCCGAGACCGCCCTCTCGCTCACCGGCAACCTCGTGGCCAGGACCGGCCTCGGCGCGTACTCGCTGGACTACCGGCTCGCCCCCGAACACCCCTTCCCGGCCGCGATCGAGGACACCCTGAGCGCCTACCGCGCCCTCCTCGACCGAGGCGAGAACCCTGCGGCCATCGTGTTCGCCGGCGACTCCGCCGGCGGGGGTCTCGCCGTCACCACCTGTCTCGCCGCCCGGGACGCCGGCCTGCCGCTGCCCGCCGCGATCCTGGCCTTCTCCCCGGGCCTGGACGCGACCCGCACCGGCGAGAGCACGGACACCAAGGAGGGCATCGACCCGATCTTCACCCGCGCGGCCCTCGAACACACCGGAGCCATGTACCTCGCCGGAGCCGACCCGCACCAACCCCTGCTCAGCCCGGCCGTCCTCGCCGACCTCACCGGCTTCCCCCCGATGCTGATCCAGGTCGGCACCAACGAGGTGCTGCTGGACGACTCCACCCGCATGGCCGCCCGCGCGAGCGCGGCCGGCGTGGACGTCGTCCTGGACGTCACCGCCGACGTGCCGCACGTGTTCCAGGCCTTCGCCGGCGTCCTCGACGAGGCGGACGAGGCGCTGGAGCGGGCAGCCCTCTTCCTGCGCCAGCGGATCCACGCCGGGCGTCGTACCCTCGCAGGGTGAACGACCAGGAGAGGCAAGAGGAGCGAGCGGACTACGACAGGTACCGCGCGGACACCAAGGTGCTGGCCGCGATCGGGCGGTGCGTCGACGCCCAGACGGCCCCCGTCACCGTCCGGCTGCCGAGGGCGGTGGCCGAGGCGGCCGTGGCGGCCTGGGAACGCGAGGAGCCGGGGGAGTCGGGGGAGGAGACACCCGAGCAGTACGTCCTGCGCAACCACGCGGCGGAGCTGGCGCTCATCGGCATCGCGCTCCAGCAGCACGGGCGTTGGGAGGGCGAGGAGGCCGTGGTGGAGCTGCCGGTGGCCTCCGCCGGCGCGGCGGTGCGGGTATGGCAGGAACGGCACCACGCGTGGTTCCGGTGATGGACCACCCCGACGTGCCCGAGGAGTGCCCGGCGTTGCCGTGCGTGGGAAGTCGGCCCCGCCGACTTCCCACGCACGAGCGATCGCCGGCGCTGTGACCGGAAACGATCACCGGCATGAGTGCTCGGTGCCCAACACCTGGTCCGTGAACCATGATGAGGAGATGACTGCCAGCTCACGTGCTCGTTCGTTCAACTCGGCGGCCGTCCAGTACGAGGCGAGCCGCCCGTCGTATCCGCCCGCGCTCTTCGATGCCGTCGAGGAGTTCATGAGCCGTTCGCTGGTGGGCGTCCGCGTCGCGGACATCGGTGCGGGCACGGGAATCGCGACCAGGCTCCTGTGTGAGCGGGGTGCTGACGTGATCGCCGTCGAGCCCGGTGACGCGATGGCGGCCGAGTTTCGTCGGGTGCTCCCGGATGTGCCGGTCGTCCGGGGTGACGGCAACGCCCTGCCGCTTGCCGATTCCTCGCGTGACCTCCTCACGTACGCGCAGTCATGGCAGTGGACCGACACCAGCCGTTCGGTCCCCGAGGCGCTGCGCGTTCTGTGCTCGGGTGGCGCGCTGGCCATCTGGTGGAACACCACCGCCTTCGACGTGCCGTGGATCCGCGCCCAGCACGAGCGCATCGCGCACCACTGTGGAGTTCCCGCGCGTTCCGCGGTGCGTCCTGATGACAACGAGGCCATCCGGCTCGCGGGGCTGAGCGGATTGCGGGTCACGCGCCGACAGATCCGCTGGCAGCGCAAGGTCTCCCTCGACACGCACCTCGCCAACATCAGCAGTCGCTCGGCGTTCCTTGTCCTCGGCCAGGCCGCGAACCGGGCCTTTCTCCCCGAGGAACGCAGGCTCCTGAGGGAGGCTTTCCCCGCTGAGGTCGTGGAAGAGATCTACGTCGTTGATCTGCTGGTAGCCGCTCGTCCGTGATGTCCACCTGCCCGTCGGGCGGCCGGCACCTCGGGACGGCGGGCGGGAGGTGGGCCGGTAACTGCGCTCAGCGGGCGTCGAATTCGCCCGCGCGGACGGCGACGACGAAGGACTGCCAGGCGTCGGCGGAGAAGAGGAGAGCGGGGCCGGAGGGGTCCTTGGAGTCGCGGACGGGCATGACGGCGGCGAAGCCGTCAGCGACCTCGATGCAGTTCCCGCCGCCCCCGCCGCTGTACGAACTCTTCCGCCAGGAAGCGCCAGTCAGGTCGACATCCACTCCAAGTCCCTCCTCGCCGCACGAATGAAAGCTCGCGATTCGGCCTGACCAAGGGCCTCGATCGCAAGCCGATCGTAGCTGTTGGCCAGCGCGGCAGTTGACTTGGTATCGCGGTCGATGTAGCCACGCTGCTCAATCTCGCCGTAAGCGAGAAGCTTGCGGTTCGGCATGGTAAGGAGGACTGCCATGTGGGTGAATGACCACCGTCCTCGCCCTCGGCGGCGTCACCCTCCCCACCCTCGAAGTCGACTGGGCGGGCGGACGTTTGACGTGCGAGTACCTCCTCCACGCCACCGCCCGCCCGGTCGACCTCCTGCGGATCGTCGACCTGCTGCGCAAGGGCCTGCGCTACGAGCGCCTGACGTATGACGACTGAACTCCTCGCCCGCCTGCTGTGGTGGGCGGGCCTCGCCCTCCTTCTCCTTGCCGTACTGAGGAAATGAGCTCCCCCGATGCGCGACCCCCGCCTGCTCGCCAAGCCGCCGGTGACCCGGCTCGGCTGTCTCGTCCTCGTGCGCAACCGGTGCGGCGACGTCCTGCTGGTGAACCCCGACTACATGGACGGGATGATCCTGCCCGGCGGCGCCGCGAACACCAACGAGCCCCCGCACCGCGCCGCCGCCCGACACCTCCACGCCGAGACCGGCCTCAACCTGCGGCTCACCCACATCGTCGTGGTCGACTTCACCCCCGCCGACCGCCACCTGGAACGCCTCAACCCCGTCTTCGACGGCGGCACCGTCCGCGACGACACCCCCCTCACCGTCCCGCCCCAGTACAAGAGCGGCCTGCTCGGTGCGCGCTTCGTCCCCGTGCGCGAACTCCCCGACGTCACGTCCCCCTCCCAATACGCCCGCATCACCGAGGCGTTGGCCAACCGCACCCTGCCCGTCCTCCTCCACGGCCGGCGCGCCGCCCGAGAAACCGGGGCCGGACCTGCCGCCAGGTCCGGCCCCGGGCGGGAGGGGGCGGTCAGTACAGGGCGTCGCCCATGGGGGAGCCGTCACCCGTGACGTACGCGCGGATCGATGCCAGGTACTCCCCGCGGCCGACGCGCCCGTCACCGTCGCTGTCCAGCGCGTCGAACGCCGCGTCGGCGTTGTCGGCCCGGTTGCCCAGGGCCTGGCGCAGCATGGTGAACTGTGGCCGGTCCAGGGCGCCGTCCTGGTCGGCGTCGGCGAGGTCGAACAGCGCGCCCAGGGCGTACTGGCAGATGTTGTCGAACTTCTCGGCGTCGACCCAGGAGATGTACTCCTGGTAGGTCATCACGCCGTCGCCGTTGGCGTCCATCGCGGCCCAGGCACGTTCGCCCGTGGCGAGTGCGGCGATGACCAGCGGGTCGTCGTGGCCGCGTCCGGTCGCCTGCCGGGCCTTTTCGATCCGGACGAAGTAGTCGTGCCGGGAGGCGACTCCGTCTCCGTCGGTGTCCAGCATCGCGTAGATGCGGGCCTTCGGGGTGATGGGGTCGGTCGGGGGCGCCTGTGGTGCGGTCCGGGGGAGGGTCATGTCGGGTCTTCCTTCGGGTGTGGGTGTTGGAGCGGTCCGTGGGTGAGGCGGAGCACGAGGGCGGAGTCAGGGGGCGGTTTCACCGGCCGGTGATGACCGGCGAGGCGGCGGTGTCGGCCTTCCGGCCTTCTGCCCATGATCGACGGCGGCGTCCTGCGCGCCCGGGCGACCCGCCGGGCGCCGGGAAGACCGGTCAGCGCACCTCGGTGACGATCCAGTCGGCGGAGGGCGTGGTGCCGCCGGGCGTGGCGCGGAGGTGTCCTGACCGGGTTTCCGTGAGATAGAGGTCGTTGTCGTTGAGGCCCGACGCTGACCGGACCCGGGAGTGAGCACCGTCGGCGATCCTCCACGCGGCCTCGGTGGTGCGACACTGCCCGTAGTGGATGCTCCAGTTGTCGCCGATGGCCACGCATCCCCGGGTGTTCTTCTCCGGGTCGAACACCGCGACATTCAGCGACGTCCCCTCCGGCCGTAGCTCCCACTGCTGTTCGGGCACCGCCTCGCACGGTTCGAGCCGTACCTGCATGGTGCCGAAGATGTGCTGCAGGCAGGTCCCGGTGTTGGTGTTGCGCAGCGTGTACGTCGTCGGCTCGGCCGCCGTGCGGGCGGCGGCCGGGGTCGCGAGCGGGAGCAGGAGCAGGGACGCGACGGCGGCTGCGGTCGCCGTCGCGTCGTGAGGGCGCATGGGCATGCGCGCCAGGAAAGCGCAGATGCCGTACGGCGGTGGGTGGTTCGGCGATCGGTTCCCCCGAAAGGGTTCGTGCGCGTCGCAGTATCCCGGCCGGGGCGGTGCAGGCGCCGGCGCCCCTTGCCTCGACCACTGCGCGGCGTAGGAAGTCGGCCGGGCCGACTTCCTACGC
>NZ_JBHVVI010000074.1:0-47365 GCF_042883685.1 Kitasatospora sp. NPDC058190 | reverse complement strand
GTACGGCGGCGGGCAGCAGCACCGGCCAGCGGGCGCCGAGCGCGGCCACGGCGGCGCAGGGCGGCGCGGCCAGCACGGCGGCGGTCAGGGCGGCCCGGGCGGCGGCACCGCGCCGCCCGGGCCGGGGTGGGTCCGGCGCGGCGGGCGGGCGCCGGGGCACCCGGGCGTACAGCTCCTCGGCGAGCGAGAACAGGTCGGCGTGCCGGCAGCGGGCGGCGGCGTCCGGGCCGAGTCCGGCCTCCTCCAGCCCGGCGGCGATCTCCAGCGGGTCGACGGCGCGCTCGCACAGCTCCCGGTGCTCGGCCATCACCTCACGCACCGGGTCGACGCTGCCCGCCGCCGCACCGCCGGACATCAGAGAGCCTCCGCGAGCTCTTCGGCGCGCTCCCGCCCGCCGGGGTCGTCGTCGCGCTCCCGTCGGGCGACGGCGGCGGAGGACAGTGCGGCGAGGCGGGCACCGCTGGGGTGCCGGGCGGCGGGCTGCTCCGGGGAGGCGGGGTCCTCGCCGCCGCCCGGGGCCCCGCCGTGGCCCGGGCGCGGGCCGTCGCTGAGCCAGTACTCGGCGGGGCGGGCGAAGGGGCGCGGTGCCCGGCCGTCCTCGCCGCCGTCGCCGCCGGGGAAGGCCGGGTACTGGGAGACCAGTTCCAGGTAGATCTCCCGGAAGGCGCCGATCACCGGCTCGACGGCGAAGCGTTCCTGCGCCCGCAGCCGCCCGGCCAGCCCGAGCCGGGCCCGCCGCTCCTCGTCGCGCAGCAGCGCCAGGCAGGCCCCGGCCAGGGCGCGCGGGTCGCGGGCGGGCACCAGCAGCCCGGTCGGGCCGACCACCTCGCGGGCCACCCCGACGTCGGTGGTCACCACGGCCCGGCCGCTCAGCATGGCGTCCGCGAGCAGTCCGGGGCCGCGCTGGGAGAGCGCCGTGAACACGGCCACCGTGCCGCCCTCCCAGGCCCGGGCGAGGGAGCCGGGCCGTCCGGCGAAGTCCACCGCCCCGGTGGTGCCCAGCCGCTCGGCGACCGCCGCGCAGTGCGCCCGGTAGCCGGCGGCGGTCTCCTCGCCGTGGATCACCAGGCGGGCCTCGGGCAGTTCGGCACGGACCCGGGCGAAGGCGTGCAGCATCAGTTCGGGGTCGCGGCCCGGTTCCAGCGCGCCCGCCCACACCAGGGTGGGCCGCTCGGGCTCGGGCCCGGCCGCCGGGCGGTCCACGGCCGGGGTGCCCTCGTACACCACCCGGGTGCGCGCCGGATCGGCCCCGCAGCGGCGCTGCCACTGCTGGTCGTGGGCGCTGCCCGGGGTGAGTATCGCGGCCTGCCGGTAGGTCTCCTCGGTGAGGGCCCGGAAGAAGGCCAGCAGCAGCGCCCGCACCGGCCATCGGTACGGCGCCTCGCGGTAGCCGAGGTACTGCTCGCGCAGGTGCGGGCCGTGCTCGGTGACGACGAACGGCACCCCGTGCAGGTGCCGGGCGACCAGGGCGGGCAGTGCGGCGGGGCCGCCGCCGACGACGTGGCACAGGTCGACCCCGCCCAGGCCCCCGGGCCCGGTGCCGTACCAGGGCGCGGACAGCGGCCGCAGGCACTGCTCCAGCAGGTCCGCGGCGACCAGGACGTCGCGCACCAGCGGCTGCCCGGCGGAGGTGTCCGCGCCGGGCAGCCGCCAGGTGCGTTCCAGGACCCGCCGGGCGTGCGCGGAGGCGAGGAAGGCGGGCAGCGTGCCGTCCTCCCCGGCCAGTGCCGCCAGCCGGTACAGCCCGGCGCCGAAGCCGGCCCGCTGCCCGGGCAGCACGAGCGCCCGCACCAGTTCCTCGTACGCGCCGGCGTACTGGCGTCTGCGCAGCGCGCCCGGCGCCCGGCCGCGCGGCCGGCGCCCCCACAGCGCGAGGTCGCGCGCCCCGCGCCAGGCCGGCGAGAGCCGCTCGGCGGCGCCCGGGACGGGCCCCGTGCGCTCGGGGCCGGTCAGCAGGTACAGCTCGAACCGGTGCTCCGGCAAGCCCTCGGCCAGCCGGTCGCACCAGGCTCCGGCACCACGCCGGGGATGCGGACGGGTACCCTCGGTGAGCAGGGCGACGCGCACGGAAGACCTCCTTCTGCCTCGGAGCGGGGTGGTGACGGCAGCCCTCGGTCAGGGCCGGCTGTCCCCTCGCACCCCTGGGACGCCCCTCGGGAAGGGGCCACGGGAGCCGCGGGGCCGTACGCCGGGACCCTTGCTCGGGCCGCCCGCCGTGTGCTCCGGCGTCAGCGGCCCTCCCCCACACCTGTTCGGTCCGGCAGCAGAAAGGTAGGACCGGCCCGGGGCGATCCATCGGTCACATGCCTGGCTGCCACCTGAACGAGTGAACCGTCGTGACCTCGCCCCGAACCGGGCCGTTACCGGGCGCTATACGCGGGCGTCGTCCGCGGGGCGCCCGGTGCGCCGTGCTCAGCGGCCGGCGTGTGCGATCAGCTCGCGGACGGCGCGGGCGACCGCGTCGGGGTGCTCCATCATCGCCACGTGCCCGGACTCCGGCAGCACCAGCAGCCGGGCGTCCGGGAAGGCCGCGCAGGCGCGGCGGGCCGAGCGGTAGGCGACCAGCTTGTCGCGCAGGCCGTACACCAGCAGCACCGGCGCCTGGACCTGCTCGGCCTGCCGCCACAGCGCCTGGTCGCCGCGCTCGGTGTACGCCGAGACGATGCCGCGGGCGGAACCGATCAGCGCCTGCATCGCGTGCGGCACCTCCAGCCGGCGCCGGTACTCGGCCACCGCCTCGGCCCGGGTGGCCGGGCTGAGGGCGGCCGGGTCTCCGTAGACCAGCCGCAGCAGGTCCTCGGTCGCGGCCTCGACGTCGCGCCGGCCCGCGGGCAGCCGGCGCAGCAGCGCGGGCACGCCGGGCAGGGCGAGCAGGCCGGTGGGCCAGGCGGAGCGCTGCGGGGGCAGTTCGGGCAGGGCGGGCGAGACCAGGGTGAGGCTGCGGACCAGGTCGGGGCGCAGAGCGCTGAGCCGGACGGCGACGGCGCCGCCGAGCGAGTTGCCGAACAGGTGGACCGGTCCGCGCCCGGTCGCCTCCAGGTAGCCGATGACGGCGCGGACGTGGCCGGAGACGCTGAGGTTGCCGTCGGTGGGCGGGGTGGAGCGGCCGAAACCGGGCAGGTCGACGGCCTCGCCGTCGACGAGGCCGCCGAGGCGGTCCATGAGGGCGGTCCAGTTGGCGGCCGAGCCGCCGAGGCCGTGTACGAAGAGGCCGGGTTCGCGCCCGTCGGGGCCCGCTCCGTCGGCGGGGCGGTGCACCGCGAGCACCGCGCCGGGGACCTCGACCGTTCGTACCTGCTGCTCAGTGCTGCTCATGGTGGACGATGGTATTGAGCCCCGGCCGGGGGCGGTGTGGGGTGGTCCGGCCGTTCCACCCCTCGTCGCACCACTGCCGACGCCGAGGTCAGCGCCGTATTGTGGGCTCCTGACAAGGAGGCCGGGCAGCTTTTCTCGCCTTCGCCGAACGCGGGCGCGGTTACCGAAAAGTAGAATCAGCCCTCTTGCCAGCCCCGAACAACCCGAAGTGAGGAGCGCCGTGACGGCCATCCAGGAGGCGCAGGAGCGCCCGCGCGGTGCCCGCCTGCCGCGAAGCGCCCGCCGTGAACAACTGCTCGGTGCCGCCCAGGAGGTGTTCGTCGCGCAGGGTTACCACGCGGCCGCCATGGACGACATCGCCGACCGCGCCGGGGTCAGCAAGCCGGTGCTCTACCAGCACTTCCCCGGGAAGCTGGACCTGTACCTGGCGCTGCTGGACAAGCACTGCGACGCCCTGGTCGAGTCGACCCGCGAGGCACTGGGGACGACCACCGACAACAAGCTGCGGGTGGCCGCGACGATGGAGGCGTACTTCAACTACGTCTCCAGCGAGTCGGGCGCGTTCCGGCTGGTCTTCGAGTCGGACCTGACCAACGAGCCGGCCGTGCGCGAGCGGGTCGAGCGGGCCTCCGAGGCGAGCGCGACGCTGGTCAGCCAGGTGATCCAGGAGGACACCGACCTGCCGGAGTCGGAGTCCAAGCTGCTGGCCGCCGGGGTCTGCGGCCTGGCCCAGATCACCGCCCGCTACTGGCTCTCGCAGGGTCTGGAGATCCCGCGCGACGAGGCGGTGCGGCTGGTCGCCAGCCTGGCCTGGCGCGGGCTGAAGGGCTTCCCGATGCACCCGGGCGATCAGGCCGGGGAGGCCCCCGCGCAGCGGTGACGATCCGCTGACCTTCGCCTGGGCGGTGATCGGGTGCTCTATGGTGAAGCCGTACGGCGCGGTCGCCGCGAACGCCTGTTCCGGGCGGTCCGGTGCCGCGCGTGGAGGCTGCAACCCCGGAGGGACGGAAGCCGTGGAGGTCAAGATCGGCGTGCAGAACGCGCCGCGCGAGATCGTGATCGAGAGCTCGCAGACTGCCGATGAGGTCGAGAGCCTGGTCGCGAAGGCGCTGGAGGGCTCCACCAAGCTCTTCTCGCTGACCGACGAGCACGGCCGCCGCGTCATCGTCCCGGCCGAGCGCCTGGCGTACGTGGAGATCGGCGAGCAGGCCGCCCGCAAGGTCGGCTTCGGCACCCTCTGAGGCGCTGCCCGAAGCTCGTCCCGGTGCCCCGTTCCCCTGAGGGAGCGGGGCACCGGCGCGTGTACGGCGGGGTGGGGCGGGGTACGCCGACAGGTGCGGCACCGCTGCCGCGCGCCCGTCCCCCGGGGAGGCTGCCTTGCTGGTCGAGTCGATCGCCTTCGCCCTCGTGGGCCTGGTCGCGGGCGCGGCCGCGCTGCTGGGCCTGCCCCGGTTCTTCCGGGCGTCCCGTCCGCTGGTCGCCGGCACGGCTCCGGCGGCGGCGCTGCTCGGCGGGGTGGTCGCGCACTTCTGCCTGGACGGGCGCTACCCGGTGGTCGCGGTGGCCTTCTCCGCGCTGGCCGCCGGGGTGCTCACCTCGCTGCTGGCCCGGCCGGACCTGGCCGCCGGCCGGGCGCCGGCGCACCGGCACCACCCGCACCGGTCCGGTGCCCACCGCGCGCCGCGGCGGCACCGGCCGGCCTGACGCCGCTCAGGAGGCGAGGCCGAGCGCGGCCATCCGCCTGGTGTGCGCCTCGGTGATCCGGTTGAACATCTTGCCGACCTCGACCAGGTCGAAGCCCTGCACATGGACGCCGCCGACCAGCAGGTTGGACAGCGCGTCCCGCTCGGCGACCACCCGCTGGGCCTGGCTGAGCGCCTCGCCCATCAGCCGTCGGCCCCACAGGGCGAGCCGTCCGCCGGCCCGCGGGTCGGCCTCGATGGCCTGGCGGACCTTGTCGACGGCGAACTGGGCGTGGCCGGTGTCGGACATGACGCCGAGGACCAGCTCGCGGGTGTCGTCGTCCAGCCGGACGGCCACCTCGCGGTAGAAGTCGGTCGCGATGGCGTCGCCGACGTAGGCCTTGACCAGGCCCTCCAGCCAGTCCGAGGGCGCGGTCATCCGGTGGAACAGCTCCAGCGGCTCGACGAAGGGGCGCATGGCCTCCTGCGGGTCGGCGCCGATCTCGGCGAGCCGGTCGTGCAGCCGCTGGTAGTGCTGGAACTCGGAGGAGGCCATCCGGGCCAGGGCCGCCTTGTCGGCGAGGTCGGGTGCCAGCTTGGCGTCCTCGGCGAGCCGCTCGAAGGCGCTCAGCTCGCCGTACGCGAGCGCGCCGAGCAGGTCCAGCACTGCCGCGCGGTAGCCCGGCTCGGCCGAGCACGTGGCCCAGTCGCCGATCGAGCCGGCCGCGCCGTCCTGCGTCTCACCATGGGTCTCCATGACCCGCCACCTTAGTCCCGCCACGGCGCCCGCCCCACCACCCGGCGCGGTCGGGTGACCGCTCGGAGTGCCCGTTCACGGGCCGGTCCCCCGGGGCAATGTCAGACGCGTCACGTGTTCGAGTCGTCGCCTGACTGTATGGTGGTACGGAGCCCCGTCGTGCTCGCACGGTGTCACCGCCGTCTCGGTGGCCCGCGCAAGCCCGCTCCGTAGCGGCACCGTCCCCTCGGACGTGTCCGCACCGGAGGCACGGGTACTCACGTACGCGGATGCCCGGTCGGAGAGCCGATCGGCTCCGACCATGGCTTGGACTTCAAGCCTTGGCACCGCATCAGTGGCCGAGCGAGGGCCGCCGAGACCACGCCCCAAGGCGGAGGTCCCGCGCAGGTCCCTCACGGGAACCCTCCCCGACGCCGCCGGCGACGCGCCCCGCACCGGGCCGCGCGCACCGGCCGGCCGCAGGGACCGGCGCGGTTGTGCGTCCGCGCAGCTGTAATCGGGGCCGCCCAGGCCCGTACGCAGCCGCGCGGCTGCCCGCCCGCCGCTCGCTCTCGGCCCCTCCGAAAACGGAAGAGGCAGCACCCTGTCCACCACCGCTGAACCCATCAAGACGACGTTCCGGGACCTGGGGATCCTCCCGGAGACCGCCGAGGCGCTCGAGTCCGTCGGCATCGTCCATCCCTTCCCGATCCAGGAGATGACCCTCCCGGTCGCGCTGACCGGCCACGACGTCATCGGCCAGGCCAAGACCGGCACCGGCAAGACCCTCGGCTTCGGCCTCCCGCTGATCGAGCGGGTCGTCGTGCGCGCCGACGTGGACGCCGACCGGGCC
The DNA here is from genome assembly GCF_042883685.1 of Kitasatospora sp. NPDC058190. Classification (NCBI taxonomy): domain Bacteria; kingdom Bacillati; phylum Actinomycetota; class Actinomycetes; order Kitasatosporales; family Streptomycetaceae; genus Kitasatospora; species Kitasatospora sp. NPDC058190. The sequence goes on along the minus strand of NZ_JBHVVI010000074.1, from coordinate 40,779 downwards.
ACCGAGGAGCAGCTCTCCGAATTCCCGCAGGCGCTGATCGTCGTCCCGACGCGTGAGCTCTGCACCCAGGTCACCAACGACCTGCAGACCGCCGGCAAGGTCCGCAACGTGCGGGTCCTGGCCGTCTACGGCGGCCGGGCGTACGAGCCGCAGGTCGAGGCGCTCGCCAAGGGCGTCGACATCGTGGTCGGCACCCCCGGCCGACTGCTGGACCTGGCCGGGCAGCGGAAGCTCAACCTGTCCAAGGTCCGCGCGCTGGTCCTGGACGAGGCCGACGAGATGCTCGACCTGGGCTTCCTGCCGGACGTCGAGAAGATCATCACCATGCTGCCGGCCAAGCGGCAGACGCTGCTGTTCTCGGCCACCATGCCGGGCCAGGTGATCAGCCTCGCCCGCCGGTACATGAGCCAGCCGACCCACATCCGGGCCACCGCCCCGGACGACACCGGCTCGACCGTCGCCAACATCGAGCAGCACATCTTCCGTGCGCACTCGCTGGACAAGGTCGAGATGGTCTCGCGCATCCTGCAGGCCGACGGCCGCGGGCTGGCGATGATCTTCTGCCGCACCAAGCGCACCGCCGCCGACGTCTCCGACCAGCTGACCCAGCGCGGCTTCGCGGCCGGCGCGGTCCACGGCGACCTCGGCCAGGGCGCCCGCGAGCAGGCCCTGCGGGCCTTCCGCAACGGCAAGGTCGACGTGCTGGTCTGCACCGACGTCGCGGCCCGCGGCATCGACGTCGAGGGCGTCACCCACGTCATCAACTACCAGTGCCCCGAGGACGAGAAGACCTACCTGCACCGGATCGGCCGCACCGGCCGGGCCGGCGCCTCCGGTACCGCCGTCACCCTGGTCGACTGGGACGACATCCCGCGCTGGCAGCTGATCAACAAGGCGCTGGACCTGCCGTTCAACGAGCCGGAGGAGACCTACTCCACCTCGCCGCACCTGTACGAGCTGCTGAAGATCGCGCCGGGCACCAAGGGCGTGCTGCCCCGCTCGGAGCGCACCCGGGCCGGGCTCGGCGCGGAGGAGATCGAGGACCTCGGCGAGACCGGCGGACGCGGGTCCCGCTCCGGCCGCGGCGGGCGGAGCGGCCCGGGCCGCGCCGCCGTCGAGACCCCGGCGGAGGAGAAGCCGCGCCGCACCCGTGAGCGCCGCCGCACCCGCCGCGGCTCGGAGGTCGGCGCCGAGGGCGAGGCCGCCGCTGCCGCTCCGGTGACCGAGAGGGCCCCGGCCGTCGAGGGCGCCGAGGGCGAGGCCGCGCCGCGCCGTCGCCGCCGTCGTTCGCGCGGTGGCGCCGCCGTGGCCGAGGCCGCCGTGGCGGCGACCGAGGCCGTGGTCGAGGCGGCTCCGGCCGTCGAGACCGTCGCCGCACCGGTCGCCGAGGAGAAGCCGCGCCGCACCCGGACCCGCAAGCCGAAGGCGGAGGCCGTCGAGATCGTCGAGGCCGCCGCCGAGGCGCCGGTCGAGGCCGCCCCGGCCGAGAAGCCCGCGACCCGCACCCGGACCCGCAAGCCCAAGGCCGAGGCCGTCGAGGCGGCGACCGAGGCCCCGGCCGAGGAGAAGCCCGCCCCCCGGACCCGCACCCGCAAGCCGAAGGCGGAGGCCGTCGAGGCCGCCGTCGAGGCGCCGGCCGAGAAGCCCGCGACCCGCACCCGGACCCGCAAGCCCAAGGCCGTCGCGGAGACCGCCCCGGAGGCCCCGACCGCCGAGGCCCCCGCCGAGGTCCCGGCCCCGCGCAAGCGCACCCGCACCCGCAAGGTCGCGGCCACCCCGGAGAGCTGACACCTCCCACCCCGAGGGGGCGGGCGGAGCCGTAACGGCCCCGCCCGCCCCCTCGGGCATTCCCACCCACCGCCACCGGGGCGACAGCCGGCGACGCGCCGTCGGCGTCCGGGCTGGTGGGAGTGGGTGTCAGCGACCCCCTAAGCTCGGGGTGTCGGCCTGTCGCGGGAGGGAAGCTGCCCATGAGTACTCCGCCGTTCCTGACCCTGCCCGGTTGTGCCCGGACGGAACGCGTGGTGACCGCGCGCGGGGAGTTCGCGGCGTTGCGGGCGGAGCCGGACGGGCCCGTGCGGGGGTCGGCCCTGCTGGTGCCGGGGTTCACGGGCAGCAAGGAGGACTTCATCGGGCTGCTGGAGCCGCTGGCGGCGGCCGGGTACCGGGTGACGGCCGTGGACCAGCGGGGGCAGTACGAGACCGGCGGGCCGGACGAGGCGGCCGCGTACGAGCTCCCGGCGCTGGGCGCGGACGTGCGGGCGCTGACCGAGGTGCTGGCGGCCGAGGGCGGGCCGGTGCACCTGCTGGGGCACTCCTTCGGCGGTCAGGTGGTGCGGGAGGCCGTGCTCGCGGCCGCCGCGGCGGGGCCGCTGCCCTGGCGTTCGCTGACCCTGATGGCCACCGGGCCGGGGGCGATCGACTCGGCCGAGGCGGCCCGGACCAAGCTGCTGCTGGACGCCCTGCCGGTGCTGACCCTGGAGGAGATCTGGCAGGTCATGCGGCAGATGGACGAGAGCAGCGACATGCCCAAGCCCGCCCTGGAGCCGGATGTCACGGAGTTCCTGCACCGCCGCTGGGTGGCGAACGTGCCGCAGGCGCTGGCCGTGGTCGGCGGGCACCTGGTGGCCGCGCCGGACCGGGTGGACGAGTTGGCGGCGGTGGCCGCCGGGGCGCTGCCGGTGCTGGTGCTGTCCGGGGTGCGGGACTACGCCTGGCCGGTGCCGGAGCAGACCCGGATGGCGGAGCGCCTGGGCGCCCGCCGGGTGGTCGTCGCGGACGCGGGCCACTCCCCCAACGCCGAGCAGCCGGCCGTCACGGCCGAGGCGCTGGCGGCGTTCTGGGCCTGAGCCGCTGTTACTCGCCCGCTCGCCTCCGGGGCGCTCGGGACCCGGCGCCGACGCTCGTCGCTCCGGCGCTCGTCCCTCGCTTGTCGCTCCTCACTTTCGGCACCGGCGCGCCCCTTCAGCTCGGGGCGGGGATTCGCCCGCTCGCAGCTGTTCGCCCGGTCGCCTCCGAGCCGAAGGGGCGGGGGCCCCGCCCGGCACCCTCACCGGAGTGGTCTGAACCACTTTTGGCAGTCCGACCGTCCTCCACGCGGGACAAAATTCGTTAGTTACGGTAATCTTTGATTCTGTCCGGGAATCATTGCCGGCCCGCACGCGGTTGCCGATCAGGCGAAACCTGGACGTTACGGACGGGCAACGGCCCAGTAGCACCGCCACGACACCGTGGTTGCACGAGGCATTGGACGCACCAGGCAAGCAGGGGGAGCCCTTGCCGCAGCAGACCGCCGCACGTACGACGCGATCGGTCCGGCCGTACCGCCGGATCCGCAAGACCCCGAACGGGCTGATACCGACTCAGCCGCAATCGCCCCGCCCCGCGGGGCCAGGAAAGGAGACGCCCATGACCAAGCCCATGCGCTTCGAGATCCTCCGACTGGACGACACCGACGGCTCCGCCACCGACCGCCTGATCGCCGACGCCGAGACCGTCCGCGAGTACGTCGAGGCCGCCGCCCGCACCGGCGAGCGCCTGCTCATCCGCCCGTGCCCGACCGTCTGACCAGGCGCGGCGCCTCCGACCGGGAGCCCTCACCCGCCGCCGACGAGCCGGGCGCGTCCGATCCGGACGTTCCGATACCCGACTGACGCCCTGTCACCGCATTCGCCGATGACGGGGCGTCAGTGCGTTCGGGGCCTGACCCGCACGACGTTTGCCGCCGTCCTCGACGGGACATCCCCAACGGGAACCGCCTGTGCCGCGCCCACCCCGCGTCGGCCGGGAGTCCGCCACCGACAGGTGCCGCCGAGCCGTCCGTACGGGTGATCGTCCTTGACGCGGCGGTCCGGAGGGAGGAGCGTTGTCGGCTATGAGGGGCGAGCCAAGCTGCCCGAGGTGCGCCGGTCGGGTCCGCGCCCCCGGTCTGTTCTCAGACACCTGGCAGTGCGACCGGCACGGAGCCGTGCACCCGATGCAGCCCGTGCTGCCCCCGAGTGTGGAAGCCCTGGGCGTGGCCGTCGCCCGCTCACAGGTCCCGGTCTGGCTGCCCTGGCCGCTCCCGGTCGGCTGGCTCTACACCGGCATCGGCCACGTCGGCGACGACGTCTCGGGCGCCCGCGCCACCGCCGTCGCCTGCTCCGGTCCGGCGCCGCTGGGCGGCTTCGGCGAGCTGGTGCTGGTCGCCGAGGAGCTGGGCGTCGGGCTCGGCGCACGCTACGCCGGACTGCCCGGGCCGGACCCGGGCGACTCGGTCGGCCTCTACAAGCCCGCCGACGCCAAGCTGATGGCCGCCGGGCGCCCCACCCCGATGTTCCACGTCCCGGACGCCCCGGCCGACCGCGCGGTGTTCGCCGGCGAGGCCCGCGGGCTCTGGCTCTGGGCGATCGCCTGGCCCGAGCAGTCCGCCCTGGTGATGTACGACGAGCTGGTGCTCACCGACCTGCGCGAGGCCGGCGCCGAGCTGGACCTGCTGCCCTGTGGGGCCCTCTCTCCCCGTCTGCTCGGCTGAACGCCCGAACGGCCTATCCTGGGCGGCACCCACGAGCCTCCAGGAGTCCGCCCCGTGCGCATCGACCTGCACGCCCACAGCAACGCCTCCGACGGCACCGACAGCCCGGCCGAGCTGGTCGCCGCGGCGGTGGCCGCCGGCCTCGACGTGGTGGCGCTCACCGACCACGACACCGTCGCCGGCCACGCCGAGGCCGCCGGGGCGGTGCGCGCGCTGCCGGACGGCACCCGGCTGACCGTCGTCCCGGGCGCCGAACTGTCCTGCGTGGTGGGCGACATCAGCATGCACCTGCTGGCGTACCTGTTCGACCCGGAGGAGCCGGAGTTCGCGCGCGAGCGGGAGCTGGTGCGCACCGACCGGTTCCGGCGCGGGCGGGCGATCGTCGAACGCTGCCGCGAGCTCGGCGCGGACATCAGCTGGGAACAGGTGCAGCGGATCGCCGGGGCCGGCTCGGTCGGGCGGCCGCACATCGCCAGCGCGCTGGTCGAGGCGGGCGTGGTGGCCACCGTCTCGGACGCCTTCACCCCGGACTGGCTGGCCAACGGCGGCCGGGCGGACGTACGCAAGCACGAGACCGACCCGGTGGAGGCGGTCCGGCTGGTCCGGGCGGCCGGCGGGGTGCCGGTCTTCGCCCACCCCGGCGCGGTCAAGCGCGGCCGGACGGTCTCGGACCAGGTGATCGCCGACCTCGCGGCGGCCGGGCTGGCCGCGCTGGAGGTCGACCACACCGACCACGACGAGGAGACCCGGCAGCGGCTGCGCGGCCTGGCGGGCGAGCTGGGCCTGCTGGTCACCGGCTCGAGCGACTACCACGGCAGCCGCAAGACCGTCCGGCTCGGCGAGCACACCACCGACCCGGCGGTGTACGAGGCGCTGCTGGCGCAGGCGACCGGGGCCGAGCCGATCGAGCGCTGAGCCGGTCCGGCGCGCTACGCCGAACCGATCGGCAGTTCGAGCAGCCGTGCGGGTAACCGTACGAGTAGTCGTACGAGCGGCCGGCACTCCCCGGCCGCACTCCGGCGTACAGAGGCGCGGCACGGGCGCGCACAGCAACCCGCACGCCCCGTACGCCCCCACCCCCTACGGCCCCGCCTGAGCGACCGTCAGTCCAGCCGGACGCCGCGCCGGTCCGGGTCCCTCAGGTCGGTGCCCTGGTCCAGCCAGCGCTCCTGGAGCGCGGCCGCGCCGTGCACCCGCTTCCAGCCCGCCTCGTTGGGCGTCATCGGCAGCAGCGGCAGGAAGCGCACCGGCTCGGCGGGTTCGGCCAGTTCGAGGTCCTCCACCAGGCCGCCCGGCTCGGCGGCCAGCACCGAGGTGAAGGGGGCGCCGTCCCACAGCGGGGCGCCGAGATCCAGCGAGCCGCCCGGGGCCACCACCAGGCCCTCGACCTGCGGGGTCGCGGCGACGGTGGCGAGGCTGCGCAGCACGCTGTCGTGCCCGCCGCGTACGGTCAGCACCAGTTCGACCCGGGGGCCGCGCAGCTGGTCGGCGACCAGCGCGGTCGGGTCGGCCATCGGCGCGGCGGCCATCCCGAGCGTGGTGTAGCGGACCAGGCCCTCGGCGTCCGGGCCGAAGCGCAGCACCTCGATCCGGTCGGCGCCGAGGAAGGTGACGGCGGCGCGGCCGCTCGGCTCGCCGAAGGTGGAGATCAGCCGGGCCTCGACGGCGGCCAGCACCGCCTCCCGGGTGAGCTCCGGGGAGCTGCCGCCGTGGGGGTCGCCGAAGGACGGGAAGTCATGGGCCATGCCGGTGAGCGTAACCCGCCGGGTCGCGGGGACTTCGTGCGGGCGGCGGGCCGGGCGGCGGGCGGGGTGGACCCGTCAAGGGCGCGCAAAGGACAGCTGAACCCCTCGGCGCCGATGCCCGGTCAGATGTTAGGGTGAGCGACTGGCCACCGGGATCGTTCGTCCCGGGGCGGCGGCGCGAAGGAGGTGGTTGCGGTGGATACCGGCCGACCATGCAGTACCGGCAGCTCTGCCCGGCCCCGACTTCCCCGCATCCCTCGCCTCGCAGGCCGTAGCGGCTGATCCAGCCGTCAGTGGCCCCGGGCGCGGGTCGACGGCGGACGGACCGGCCGGGAGAGCACCCTCATCCCCTTCACCGGTGTTCCTCGCCGTCGCACCACGGCCCTGCGTTCCCGCGTTCTCCGTGCCGCCGTGCGACGGCTCCTGTCCCAGGGAGCCTGCCATGTCGATGATCAACAGCCTGCGCGCCGCCGTCCGCACCAACCGTCGTCGGGGCGTCCCCGGCCCGTACGACGCCGTGCCGGAAGGCAGCGGCTCGGCGGTCGTGGACTGCGCGGTCTACCAGCACGGCCGGCGCAACGGCGAGACCTGCAGCCCGCGCGAGGCCGCCCGCCGGGTCAAGGCGGCGCACCAATTCCCGGACAGCGCGGGCTCGTTCAGCTGGATCGGGCTGCACGAGCCGACCGGGGCGGAGTTCGAGGGCATCGCCCAGCGCTTCGGCCTGCACCCGCTCGCGGTGGAGGACGCGGTGCACGCCCACCAGCGCCCCAAGGTGGAGCGCTACGACGACGTCCTCTTCGCCGTCTTCAAGACCATCCGCTACGTCGAGCACGACCAGCTCACGCCCACCAGCGAGGTGGTGGAGACCGGCGAGCTGATGGTGTTCGCCGGGCGGGACTTCGTGATCACCGTCCGGCACGGCGGCCACGGTTCGCTGCAGGAGCTGCGGCACCGGCTGGAGGCGGACGCGGACGAGTCCGGGCTGCTGGCCAAGGGGCCGTCCGCGGTGCTGCACGCGATCGCCGACCACGTGGTGGACAACTACCTGCTGGTCGCCGAGCGGCTGCAGAACGACGTGGACGAGATCGAGTACGGCGTCTTCTCGGCCAAGGGCGGGCGCAGCGCCGATGTCGGCCGGGTCTACCAACTCAAGCGCGAGGTTCTGGAGTTCAAGCGCGCGGTGGCGCCGCTGCTGCGCCCGATGCAGCAGCTGTCGGAGCCGTCGCAGGGCCTGGTGGACCCGGACATCCAGAAGTACTTCCGGGACGTCGCGGACCACCTGGCCCGGGTGACCGAGCAGGTGCACGGTTTCGACGAGCTGCTGAACTCGCTGCTGCAGGCGAACCTGGCGCAGGTGTCGGTGGCGCAGAACGAGGACATGCGGAAGATCACCGCCTGGGCGGCGATCTTCGCGGTGCCCACCATGATCACCGGCGTGTACGGGATGAACTTCGACTACATGCCGGAGCTGCACAACCCGTACGGCTATCCGGCGGTGCTCGGCGCGGTCACGCTGATCTGCGTGGGGATGTACCGGGGCTTCCGCCGCAACGGCTGGCTGTAGCCCGCTACCGGCGTCCGCCGCGGGCCACCAGGACCAGTCCGAGCAGGATCAGCACCACCGCCGGGTAGGCGGCCGCCGGGGGCCACTGGCCGAGCCAGAGGGCGGCGATCAGGGCGGCGCCCGGGGTCTCCAGCAGGATCGCGGTGGAGGTGATCGACGGGCCGAGGTTGCGCACCACCCGGTTGCTGAGCGAGTGCCCGAGCAGCTGGGCGGCGACCATCAGCAGCACGATCTGCCACCAGGCCCCGGCCGACCAGCCGGACAGCGGCGTCCCGGCGGCCAGGCAGATCACCAGCAGGCCGACCGCCGTGGTGGTGTAGCAGACCAGGGTGTACGCGGTGGTGCTGACGGTCTTGCGGACCTCGGCGCCGAGCAGCATGTACCCGGCCGCGGCGAGTCCGGCGGCCAGGGCGAGGGCGTCGCCGAGCAGGGCGCGCGGGGAGAGCGAGAGGTCCACGCCCGTGAGCACCAGCACGCCGGCGAAGGCGACGACGGTGCCGAGCCAGACCATGCGGGGGGCCCGGACGCCGAACAGTCGCATCAGCAGGATGGTCCACAGCGGGGTGGTGGTGACCAGGGCGGTGGCGGAGGCCACCGAGGTCATCCGCAGGCTGGGCATCCAGAGCGCGAAGTGGACGGCGAGCAGCGCGCCGGCGGCGATCGCGAGCAGCAGCGCCCGGCGGCCGATGCCGCGCAGTTCGGCGCGGTGGCGCAGCAGCGCGTAGGGGCCGAGGACGCCGACGGACATGACGTTGCGCCAGAGTGCGATCGCCAGGGCGGGCGCGGCGGTGGCGCTGATCAGCGGGCCGGAGAACGAGATGCCGGCGATGGAGACGGCGAGCAGCAGCAGGTCGAGGGTGGGGAGCGGGTGCGCGGGCCGCGGGTCGGCGGCGGCGGGGGTGGCTGGGGCGGTCGCGGGCCGGGCGGCGGGCACGGCGCTCCTTCGCTGGTCACGGTGGTTGGGCGCTCATACGGTAAGGCCCGTGTCGCTGCAATGGAACTGTCGCCCGGAGGCTGAGACATCTGGTGGACAGGAGCTGAGACGTCTGGCGGACGGGAAGGGACGGCGTCGGGGGCGAAGCCGTACGCTGTCCGCCATGGACCGTACGCCCGCCGCCGCGACCGCCGACGACTTCCTCGACCAGGCCCTGCTGGAGGAGGCCGCGAAGAAGTCCGGTCTGCTCTGGGTGCGCGCGGACGGCCAGGAGCATGCCCGTCCGCTCTGGCACGCCTGGCACGACGGCGCGGTGGTGGTGGTCGGCGGGGGCGGCGAGCAGCCGCTGCACGGCCTGGAGCCCGGCGCCGTGGCCGTGGTCACGGTGCGCAGCAAGGACAAGGGCGGCCGGCTGATCGGCTGGGGCGCCAGGGTGGTGGAGCTGGCGCCGGACGGCGAGGCCTGGCGGGGCGCCGTGGAGGAGCTCAAGGGCAAGCGGCTGAACGCGCCCGACACCGACGCCATCGCCGAGCGCTGGGCCCGGGAGTGCCGGGTGCTGCGGCTGGAGCCGGTCGGCGCGCTCAGCGAGCGCCCGGGCGCGATGCCGGACGACTCGCACGCGGCCCGGCCGATGCCCACCCCGGCCACCACCCGCCGCCCGATCCCGGCCGGCCTGCCCAAGCTGCTGTTCAAGCGCCGCTGAGGGCTGCCCAACCGTGAGCAGGAGTTGGCGTCCACGACTCCTGCGGCCGCTACCGTGCCACGGCGGGCCCGGCCCCGGACACCCGGGTAGCCTTGGGGCCGCGGGTGTGCTCGGCGCACCCTTGCCGAGGCGTCGAGCGATCAGAGGGAGTCCATGGCAGGGCCAGGCACCCGGGTCTTCATCTCCCATCTCTCCGCCATCGCGGTCTTCGACCCGAACGGCGACCAGGTCGGGCGGGTCCGGGACGTGGTGGTCTCGCTGCGGCTCGGCGGCCGCCCGCCGCGGGTGCTCGGCCTGGTGGTCGAGGTCGTCGGCCGGCGCCGGATCTTCCTGCCGATGACCAGGGTGACCAGCCTGGAGTCCGGCCAGGTGCTCACCACCGGCCTGATCAACCTCCGGCGCTTCGAACAGCGCCCGGCCGAGACCCTGGTGCTCGCCGAGCTGCTGGACCGTACCGTCACCTGGTCCAAGACCGGCGAGGACGTCACCGTGCTGGACATCGGCATGGTGCAGACCCGCCTGCGCGAGTGGGAGATCAGCAAGGTCTTCGTCCAGGTCGGCCGGGCCGGCCGGCTGCGCAAGGGCAAGGGCGAGCGGCTCACCCTGGACTGGCAGGACGTCACCGGCTTCTCGCAGCCCGAGCAGGACCAGGGCGCGGCCAACCTGCTCGCCACCTTCGAACAGCTGCGCCCGGCCGACCTGGCCAGCGTGATGCACCACCTGTCCGCCAAGCGCCGCGCCGAGGTGGCCGCCGCACTGCCGGACGAGCGGCTCGCGGACGTCATGGAGGAGCTGCCCGAGGACGACCAGGTCGAGATCATCGGCAAGCTGAAGGACGAGCGCGCCGCCGACGTCCTGGAGGCGATGGACCCGGACGACGCCGCCGACCTGCTGTCCGAACTGCCCGGTGACGAGGCCGAGCGGCTGCTCCAGCTGATGGAGCCGGAGGAGGCCGCGCCGGTGCGCCGCCTGCTGTCGTACGAGGAGGACACCGCCGGTGGTCTGATGACCACCGAGCCGATCGTGCTGGAGCCGGACGCGACGGTCGCCGAGGCGCTGGCGCGGATCCGGATCAGCGACCACAAGCCCGCTCTGGCCGCCCAGATCTTCGTCTGCCGCCCGCCGAACGAGACCCCGACCGGCCGCTACCTGGGCACCGTGCACTTCCAGCGGCTCCTGCGCGAGCCCCCTTACATGCTGGTCGGCTCGCTGGTCGACGACGACCTGGACCCGCTGCCGCCGGACACCCCGCTGTCGCTGGTCACCAGCTACCTGGCGACCTACAACCTGGTGTCCGCGCCGGTCGTGGACGAGGCGGACCACCTGCTGGGCGCGGTGACCGTCGACGACGTGCTCGACCACCTGCTGCCCGAGGACTGGCGCGACGCCGCGCTGCACGCCCGCGACGACGAGAGTGAGGGGATGGCCGATGGACGGTGACCGCAACGGACGGCCGGACGACTCCGCGCGCCGGCGCCTGCAGGGCGAACTGCGGGAGCTTCGCCAGTTGCGCGAGCTGCGCACCCGCGAGGGCGGCGGCCGGCTGGAGACCGCCCCGATCACCGGTTCCAGCCGCACCCGGCTCGACCAGCCGCGCACCGCCCGGCCCGGCCTGCTCTCGCTGCCGTCCTACGACCCCGAGGCCTTCGGCGTGCTGTCGGAGCGGATCGCCCGCTTCCTCGGCACCGGGCGGTTCATCGTCTGGATGACGGTGGTGGTCGTCATCTGGATAGGGTGGAACACCCTGCTGCCGACCACCGTGCGCTTCGACGAGTACCCGTTCATCTTCCTGACCCTGGCGCTGTCGCTGCAGGCCTCCTACGCGGCGCCGCTGATCCTGCTGGCGCAGAACCGCCAGGACAACCGGGACCGGGTCAACATGGAGCAGGACCGGGCCCGCAGCGACCGCAACATCGCCGACACCGAGTACCTGACCCGCGAGGTCGCCGCGCTGCGGCACGGGCTCGGCGAGGTCGCCACCCGCGACTTCATCCGGTCCGAGCTCCAGTCCCTGCTCAAGGAGATGGACGAACGCCGGGACGCCTCCGGGACGTTGTGACCGGCGGCACGCTACCGACCGGTTAAGCGGTTCGCCCGGAGCCGTACCATCAAGGCATGGCCAACGAGACAGAGGTCGCTGCCGGCGTCACGGAGGAGTCCGTACGCGAGGCCCTCGCGACCGTCAACGACCCGGAGATCAACCGTCCGATCACCGAGATCGGCATGGTGAAATCGGTCGAGATCGCCGAGGGGGGAGCGGTTCGCGTCGCGGTCTACCTGACCGTCTCCGGCTGTCCGATGCGCGACACCATCGTCACCCGGGTCCGCGAGGCGGTCGGCAGGGTGCCGGGCGTGACCGGCGTCGAGGTCGAGCTCGACGTGATGAGCGACGAGCAGCGCAAGGAGCTCTCCCAGCTGCTGCGCGGCGGCGCCCCCGAGCGGGAGATCCCGTTCGCCAAGCCGGGCACGCTGACCCGCGTCTACGCCGTCGCCTCCGGCAAGGGCGGCGTCGGCAAGTCCTCCGTGACGGTCAACCTGGCCGCCGCGATGGCCGCGGACGGCCTGAAGGTCGCCGTGGTGGACGCCGACATCTACGGCCACAGCGTGCCGCGCATGCTGGGTGTCGAGGGCCGGCCGACCCAGGTTCAGGACATGATCATGCCGCCGCAGGCGAACGGCGTGAAGGTCATCTCGATCGGGATGTTCACCCCGGGCAACGCCCCGGTGGTCTGGCGCGGCCCGATGCTGCACCGCGCGCTGCAGCAGTTCCTCGCCGACGTGTGGTGGGGCGACCTGGACGTGCTGCTGCTGGACCTGCCGCCCGGCACCGGCGACATCGCGATCTCGGTGGCCCAGCTGATCCCCAACGCGGAGATCCTGATCGTCACCACCCCGCAGATGGCCGCCGCCGAGGTGGCCGAGCGGGCCGGCACCATCGCGGTGCAGACCCACCAGAAGATCGTCGGCGTGATCGAGAACATGTCCGGCATGCCGTGCCCGCACTGCGACGAGATGATCGACGTCTTCGGCACCGGCGGCGGTCAGACCGTCGCGGACGCGCTCACCCGCACCGTCGGTGCGACCGTCCCGGTGCTCGGCTCGATCCCGATCGACGTGCGGCTGCGCGAGGGCGGCGACGACGGCCGCCCGGTCGTGCTCGCCGCCCCCGACTCCCCGGCCGGCGCCGCCCTGCGTGCCGTGGCAGGCAAGCTCGGCGGCCGCCAGCGCGGCCTGTCGGGCATGTCGCTCGGGCTGACGCCCAAGAACAAGTTCTGACGGGGCGGGCGAGTCCCCGCCCCGAGCCGAAGGGGCGCGCCGGTGTCGAAAGGGAGAAGGGCCAAGCCGCCGACGAAGGAGGTGGCGCAGTGCCCGCCGACCGTCGGCACCGGGCCGGAGCGCCCCGGAGGCGAGCGGGCGAGTCACAGCCCCGGAGGCGAGCGGGCGACCAGCACAGCAGGGGCCGGGCGGTTCTCCGCCCGGCCCCTCGTCGTGTCCGCGGGCCCTACGGCCGGGTGTAGCCGCCCAGGTCGGCGACGGTGGCGAAGCCGACGCCGTAGGCGCTGACGCCACGGCCGAAGGCGCCGAGGAGGACGCCGGGGGCCTCGCCCGCGAGCACCCAGCCGTACTCGGACTCGCGGTAGCGGAAGGGCTGCGGCATGCCGTTGACCGGCAGGCTGAGGGTGGACCAGCCGGGGCCGGCCAGGTCGTCGGCGAGGTCCCACGCCAGGCTGCTCTGCTGGTCCAGCCAGTCCTGGCGCAGCGCGCGGTCGAGCTGGCCGGGCCAGGTCGCGGCGAGCAGGCCGGAGCCGGCCAGCCAGGCGGCGGAGGAGGCGGAGGTCGCCTCCAGGGTGCCGGTGTTGTCTGCGCTGCGGCGGCTGTCGCGGCGGGCCACGGTGACCACGACCGCGAACTTGCGCGTCTCGCGCGGCTCGTACTGCTTGGCCGGCTCGTCGCCGTGGCCGAGGGTGCCGTAGTCGACGCTGCCGGCCGCCCAGCCGCGGGGGCCGCTGGCGCCGGCCTGCATCAGGTAGCGGCGGCCGGTCCAGCCGTCGTCCAGGCCGTACCAGGGGAAGTCCGCGGACAGGTAGGGCACCAGCGGATCCGCCGGGCCGGCCTGCCCGCCGACCACCGGGCCGCCGGCCGTGGCCGTCGCCCCTCCCGCCTGACTCGTCGCGTCCATCCCCGGGCCTCCTCAAACGCACGTGTGCCTGCCGTGGCGCGCTCCCATGGTGGCGCACCTCGGCGTTCCCGGGGGCCGTTCCTGGTCCGCGCAAGCGCGGATGTGACGGACGGCTCAGCGGGAACAGTCAGCACAATAGCGGCGCGGATGCCGCCGCCCCGCTCAGCCGGACGGCCGGGCGGGGCGGTGGTGTCGTGTTCCCGCGGGGTGCGCGCGGGCTCGATCAGGTCGCGTCGGGGTCGAACGGGGGCCGCTCGCCGGGCTGCAGCGGGGCTCCGGCGGAGGCGGGCGCCGGGGCGGCCTTGTCGAAACTCACGCTGCCCGCGCGGCCGTTCACCGGCGCGGCGGGCTTGTCGTCCAGGACGGAGCGGATGTCGAGCGAGTCCTTCATGTCCTTGAGGCCCAGCGGGTCCTCCTCGCCGCCCATGAGCTGCTTGCGGACGAAGGTCTTGGGGTTGAGGTCCTCGAACTCGAAGTCCTTGAACTCGGGGCCCAGCTCGCTGCGGATGTCCTCCTTGGCGTTGTCGGCGAAGGAGCGGACCTTGCGGATGAAGCCCATGGTGTCCTGGATCAGCTTCGGCAGCTTGTCAGGACCGAAGATGATGATCGCCATCACGATCAGGGTGAGGATCTCCAGCCCGCCTACGTCGCTGAACACCTTTGCTCCCTAGCTCGCCGGACGACGGTTCCTCCAGAGTAATGGCCACCGGCGGGTCCCTGCTCCACGGTGCGATGAAGCCGTGGTAAAGACCAGCCGGTGGCCGGGCCCGAAGGCGGGGTGTCCGCTAGCGGATCTGCTGGCGCAGGGCCGCGATGCCGCCCGGGTAGCGCTCCGGCGAGGAGGAGGGGCCCGCCTCGCGGGTGGCGGCGACCGGGCGGGCCGGGAAGTCCACCGGGACCTGCGCGGTCATCGGGACCAGGCCGCCGCGGCCGGTGGTGCCGCCGCCGATCGGGCTGACGGTGGTGCCGTGCTGGTCCTCGCCCTGGGCGAGGCCGCCGACGCCGCCGAGCGTCACCGCGGCGACCGAGAAGGCGCCCGCGGCGGCGAAGACCAGGCGGCGGCCGCGCGCGGCGGAGCGGACGGCGGCCGCGGCCGCCAGCGGCCGGGCGGCGGTGCGGTCGGGGCCGACGGCGGATTCCGGACGGCCGGTGCGTCGACCCATCAGCGGCCGCAGCACCGAGCCGCGACCGAAGGCGCGCGGGTCGACCCCGGGCACCGGGGTGTCGGCGCCGAGCGCGCCCGCGCCGAAGGAGGCGCCGGCGCCGCGGCCGAAGGAGCCACCGGTGAGCCGGCTGCCGCCGAGCGTGCCGGTGGCGCCGAGCCCGCCGCCGGGCAGGTCGTCGTCGTCGCGCCGACCGCCCTGGCCCGGCCAGCCGCCGTCCGCCGGGCCGTCCTCGGGCAGGTTGCCGACGGCCATCAGCCGGGCCATCAGCGAGGAGGAGGGGCCGGGGGTGTCGGTGCGGGTCAGCAGGTGCTTCACGGCGCGGCCCTCGTCGGCCTCGGCCAGGCACTGGGGGCAGGTGGCCAGGTGGGCCTGGACCCGCTCGCGCGAGTCGTGGCCGAGTTCGCCGTCCAGGAACCCGGACAGGCGCTCACCGAGGTGGTGTTCCTCGGCGGCGGGCTCGACGGGGCGTACGGGCACGGCACGCAGCTCCGTGTCGCCCGGCAGCGGGACGGCGGTCGGCAGCGGCTCACCGGGGTCGTCACCGCCCCGGCGGCCCAGCGCCCAGCTCCGCCGGGTCTGGGGCCGGTCGGACGCCTCCGACCGTTCCGGACCGGACCGGCTGGCTCCGCTCACGATCGCCTCCGTCCACGCCCGCCCGGTGTGGCCGCGGGCTCCGCGGCGACGGCGCCGACCGGCACCGGCTCCTCCGAGCCGCCGCGGCGCTCACGGCCGGGGGCCTGGCCGGGGGCACGGTGCTTGAGCGCGGCGCGCAGGTGCGAGCGGCCGCGGTGGATACGGCTGCGGACGGTGCCGAGCTTGACGCCCAGCGTGGCGGCGATCTCCTCGTAGGACAGGCCCTCGATGTCGCAGAGCACCACGGCGGCGCGGAACTCCGGGGCGAGGGTGTCCAGGGCGTGCTGCACGTCGGCGTCGAAGTGGGTGTCGCTGAAGTGCTGGGCCGGGCTGGGCTCGCGGGAGGCGAGCCGCTCGGCCGCGTCCTCGCCGAGCGCGTCGAAGCGGATGCGCTGGCGGCGGCGGACCATGTCCAGGAACAGGTTGGTGGTGATCCGGTGCAGCCAGCCCTCGAACGTGCCGGGGGTGTAGGTGGACAGCGAACGGAACACCCGGACGAAGACCTCCTGGGTGAGGTCCTCGGCGTCGTGCTGGTTGCCCGTCAGACGGTAGGCGAGGCGGTAGACGCGGGCGCTGTGAGCCTCGACGATCTCCTCCCAGGTGGGCGGAGTCCAGCTCTGCGCGTCGGGGCCCTCGGCGAAGGTCGCGAGGGCGGGGGCCTCGGTGGTGCCGGCGGCCGGCGTCGCGGCGGCGGGCTGGTCCAGGTCGGAGTGCGCAGGCTGGTTCATCACGGGCTTCGGCGTACGGGCCGACGCGGTGCCGCGGGAGTGCCGCCGCACGGGGACGTCGCCCTCGGCCACACCTCCTCGGTCGGCTCTTCTGCCCAGCAGGGCCACCACCATATCCACCTCACCCGTCAAGCCCGGATAAAAGTGCCCGGGAGGTCTCCCGCACCCGGTCCTCAGTGACAACGGCCCGCCGCCGTACGCGGTTCCCGCCCGGCCAGTAATCTGTGGCAGGAAATATCGACATCCCCCGGCACCGGGCCGCCACCCGGGGCTCCGAAAGAGGCAGCCATCAGCGAGTTCGGGCCCGCGCGCGCGGCCCTCGCCGACACCTACGTGGGCGAGGACGCGGTGCTGACCTACGCCCGGGCGCAGTCCGCGCGGACCGGGATACGGGCCATCGGGCCGAGCGGCGGGGCGTGCCTGCGGCTGCTGGCCGCCGCGCTGGACGCCAAGGCGGTGGCCGAGATCGGCACCGGCACAGGTGTGTCAGGCGTCTACCTGCTGCGCGGGATGCGGCCGGACGGCGTGCTCACCACGGTGGACTCCGAGCCGGTGCGTCAGCAGCTGGCCCGCGAGGCGTACCAGGCGGCCGGGTTCGCGGCCAACCGCTCGCGGTTCATACCGGGCCGGGCACTGGAGGTGCTGCCCCGGCTCGCCGACGGCCAGTACGACCTGGTGTTCTGCGACGGCGATCCGGCCGAGTCCCGGGAGTACCTGCTGGAGGCGCTGCGGCTGCTGCGGCCGGGCGGGATGGTCTGCTTCGAGGGGGTCTTCCAGGAGGGCCGGCTCGCCGAGCCGGAGCTGCAGGACCCGCAGACCGGCGCGGTGCGGGACCTGGTCCGGGACGTGCGGGAGAGCGAGGCGCTGCTGCCCGCGCTGCTGCCGGTCTCGGACGGGCTGCTCTGCGCCGTCAAGCGGTAGGGCCTGTCCGCCCCCGGAGACCGCGCGGGCCCGGGCCGACGTGACGTCGTACCCGGGCCCGGCAGTACGTCTCCAGGAGACGGCGAGCACCCGCTGCGGTCAGCCGGTGACCTTCATGAGGGCATCGCCCAGGGCTTCGGCCTCGTCAGGCGTGAGCTCCACCACGAGGCGTCCGCCGCCTTCGAGCGGAACGCGCATGATGATGCCCCGCCCCTCTTTGGTGACTTCGAGCGGGCCGTCACCCGTCCGCGGCTTCATGGCCGCCATGCTCGTTCCCCTTCCTGCAACCGCTCAGCTACGCACCGGCAGTCCGTCCACCGCCGGTATCGAACGCATTGATCGGAAGCCATTATCCCGCATGCCACGGCCTGATGACCAACATCACTCTCGGTGCAACATCGGCCGGACCGACTCCAACCGCCGCAATTGGCGTCATAAGCCCCGGCGTGGCGGCGGTACCGGTACCGCGGGAAGGTGCGATACCTCACACTCCCCAGCCCCGCCCCCGCTCCGGCATCCTGGCACGACCACCGACGCGACGATCGTTTAGGGAGCCCTCCCCCATGTCCGATTCCGTGCTGTACGAGCTGGACGGCGGCCTGGCCGTCATCACCATCAACCGCCCGGAGGCGATGAACGCCCTGGACGTCGCCACCAAGGTGGCGCTGCGCGACACCGTGACCGAGGCGGCCGGGGACCCGGCGGTGCGGGCGGTGCTGCTGACCGGGGCCGGCGACCGGGCGTTCTGCGTCGGGCAGGACCTGAACGAGCACCTGGCGCTGCTGAAGCGGTTCGAGGAGACCGGCGAGGGCGCGCTGCGGACCGTCGCCGAGCACTACAACCCGCTGACCCGGGCGCTGGCCGGGATGCGCAAGCCGACCGTCGCCGCGGTCGGCGGGGTGGCGGCCGGCGCGGGCGCCTCGCTCGCCTTCGCCTGCGACTTCCGGATCATCTCCGACCGGGCCGGCTTCAACACCGCCTTCGCCGGGATCGGTCTGACCGCCGACTCGGGGGCGTCCTGGACGCTGCCCCGGCTGGTCGGACACGCCAAGGCCACCGAGCTGCTGATGCTGCCCCGGACGGTCAAGGCCGCCGAGGCGATGGAGCTGGGCCTGGCCACCAAGGTCGTGCCGGCCGAGGAACTCGCCGCCACCGCGCGGGTCTTCGCCCGCGAGCTGGCCGAGGGCCCGACCGTGGCCTACGGCGCCATCAAGGAGTCGCTGGCGTACGGCGCTTCGCACTCGCTGGACGAACTGCTCGACAAGGAGGACGAGCTGCAGACCCTGGCCGGCGAGAGCGAGGACCACCGGATCGCGGTGCGCGCCTTCATCGCCAAGGAGAAGCCGAAGTACGTCGGGCGCTGAGGCTCAGCGCCGCTTCCTCCCGCCGGCGCGGACGTGGCAGTCCGCCAGGTGGTCGTCGACCAGACCGCAGGCCTGCATCAGGGCGTAGGCGGTGGTCGGGCCGACGAAGCGGAAGCCCGCCTTCTTCAACGCCTTCGCCAGCGCCGTCGACTCCGGCGTGACGGCCGGCACCTCCGCCAGCGTGCGGGGGGCCGGCCGGTCCGGGTCGGCGGCGA
Organism: Kitasatospora sp. NPDC058190; assembly: GCF_042883685.1. Lineage (NCBI taxonomy): Bacteria > Bacillati > Actinomycetota > Actinomycetes > Kitasatosporales > Streptomycetaceae > Kitasatospora > Kitasatospora sp. NPDC058190. Next base: position 22,113 of record NZ_JBHVVI010000074.1, on the reverse strand, counting down.
ACTGCCAGATCAGCGCGTCGAGGCCGCCGTCCAGGTCACGGGCGACCCGGGCGTTGGCGATCGCCGCCTCGATCTTGGCCCGGTTGCGGATGATGCCGGTGTCGGCGAGCAGCCGCTCCTCGTCCGCCTCGCCGAACTCGGCGACCTCGGCGATCCGGAAGCCGGCGAACGCGGCCCGGAACCCCTCGCGGCGGCGCAGGATGGTCAGCCAGGACAGGCCGGACTGGAAGGCCTCCAGGCAGACCCGCTCGAACAGGGCGTCGTCGCCGTGCACCGGGCGGCCCCACTCGGTGTCGTGGTAGACGCGGTAGTCGTCCGTCGACTCGCCCCAGCCGCAGCGGCGCAGGCCGTCCGCGCCGAGCACCGCGCCCTCCGCGACGTCGGTCACTGCTCCGTCCCCGGCTTCGCGTCCTCGGGGGCCGGCTGCTCGGTGAGCGCGGCGGCGGGCTGGACCACCTTGGCGAACTCCTCCAGACCCGGCAGCGGTTCGGCGCCCGGGTCCGGGGCGGTGGTGGCCTCGACCGCGCCGCGCAGGTGGGCGGCGGCCTCCAGCTCGGCGATCCGCGAGTCGCGGTAGGCGAGTTCGGCGCCGAGGCGGTCCAGGACGTCGTCCACCTCGTCCATCCGGTAGCCGCGCACGGCCATCGGCAGGCGCAGGTCGTCCACGTCCGTCTTGCTCAGCGGTCGGTCCTGCGGCAGCCGCGCGGCGATGCGGTCCGGCACCGCCTCCGGCATCGAGCCGCCACCGCCCAGCGCCACCAGCGCGGCGCCGCCGACCACCACGGCCATGGCGACCACGATCACCCAGAACACGAGCTGTCCTCCCGAACTCCCGGCCGGTCCCCGATCAAGTGCCAGGGAACCAGACTGATCATGACAGCATGGTCCCTAGTGAGGCCGGGGGCCATCATCGCACCCGCAGGAGCTGTGGAGGAGACATCGGTGGCACTGCGCCTGGGACCGCGCGAATTCGGTGACGACGAGCTGGTGATCATGGCGATCGTGAACCGGACGCCGGACTCGTTCTTCGACAAGGGCGCGACGTTCGCCGACGAGGCCGCGTTCGCCGCGGCCGACCGCGCCGTGGCCGAGGGCGCGGCGATCCTGGACATCGGCGGGGTGAAGGCCGGCCCCGGCGACGAGGTCACGGTCGAGGAGGAGCTGCGGCGCACCGTCCCCTTCGTGGCCGAGCTGCGCAAGCGCCACCCCGACGCGGTGATCAGCGTGGACACCTGGCGGCACGAGGTCGGCGAGGCGGTCTGCGAGGTCGGCGCGGACCTGCTGAACGACGCCTGGGGCGGGGTGGACCCGAAGCTCGCCGAGGTGGCCGCCCGGTACGACGTCGGGCTGGTGTGCACCCACGCGGGCGGCGCCGAGCCGCGCACCCGGCCGCACCGGATCGGGTACGAGGACGTGATGGCGGACATCCTGCGGGTGACCGTCGGGCTGGCCGAGCGGGCGGTGGGGCTGGGCGTCCGCCGGGACGCGGTGATCATCGACCCGGGGCACGACTTCGGCAAGAACACCCGGCACTCGCTGGAGGCCACCCGGCGGCTGCCGGAGATGGCCGCGACCGGCTTCCCGGTGCTGGTCTCGCTCTCCAACAAGGACTTCGTCGGCGAGACCCTGGACCGGCCGGTGAACGAGCGGCTGCTCGGCACCCTGGCCACCACGGCGGTCTCGGCCTGGCTGGGCGCCCAGGTCTACCGGGTGCACCAGGTCGCGGAGACCCGCCAGGTGCTGGACATGGTCGCCTCGATCCGGGGCACCCGCCCCCCGGCGGTCGCCCGCCGGGGGCTGGCCTAGGAGCCTCTCTTCGGCGCTCGGCTCGCCTCCGGGGCGCTCGGACCCGGCGCCGACGGTCGTCGCTCCAGCGCTCGTGCCTCGCTTGTCGCTCCTCTTCTTTGGCGCTCGGCTCGCCTCCGGGGCGCTCGGACCCGGTGCCGACGTTCGTCGCTCCGGCGCTCGTGCCTCGCTTGTCGCTCCTCGCTTTCGGCACCGGCGCGCCCCTTCGGCTCGCTCGCGCGGCTCGCTCGCGCTAGATCTCGTTGGCGGGCCGGCGGGCGTCGGCGAGGATCTTCATCACCTCGTCGATCTCGTCGGTGATGTGGAACAGCTCCAGGTCGTGCGGGGCCGCCTTGCCCTGCGCGACCAGGGTGGTCTTCAGCCACTCGTAGAGGCCGCCCCAGTAGGCGCTGCCGTAGAGGATCACCGGGAAGCGGGTGACCTTCTTCGTCTGCACCAGGGTCAGCGCCTCGAACAGCTCGTCCAGCGTGCCGAGCCCGCCGGGCAGGACCACGAAGCCCTGGGCGTACTTCACGAACATCGTCTTGCGGACGAAGAAGTAACGGAAGTTCAGCCCGAGGTCGACGTACTCGTTGAGGCCCTGCTCGAAGGGCAGCTCGATGCCGAGCCCGACGCTCAGCCCACCGCCCTCGGAGGCGCCGCGGTTGGCGGCCTCCATCGCACCCGGGCCGCCGCCGGTGATCACCGCGTAGCCGGCCTCGGCGAGGGCCCGGCCGATGGCCACTCCGGCCTCGTACTCGGGCGAGTCGGCCGGGGTCCGGGCCGAGCCGAAGACGCTGATCGCGGGCGGGAGTTCGGCGAGGGCGCCGAAGCCCTCGACGAACTCGGAGGTGATCCGCAGCACCCGCCAGGGGTCGGTGTGCAGCCAGTCGGTGGGACCGGTGGTGTCCAGCAGGCGCTGGTCCGTGGTGCTCGTGCCGACCTGGTCCCGGCGCACCAGCACCGGGCCCTTCTGCTTCTCGGGCCAGGCCTTCTTCTTCCGCGGCACGCCGACCTGCTCGGGGCCGTGTCCGTAGTGCTTGTCGTCTCCTGTGCCTGTCATGACGAAACCCTACGCCGACCTTCCCCCGTTTTCAGGCAACGGGGGAAGGTCGGTTGGGCAACCGGAAGATGGCCTTCAGCAGCTGATCGGATCGGTGGCCGAACAGGCCCGGTTCAGCTGGTCAGCCAGGCGCGCAGCCGGTCCTCGGTCTCGGCGATGGCGCTCAGCGAGCAGTGCTCGTCCCGCTTGTGCGCGTAGTTCGGGTCGCCGGGGCCGTAGTTGACCGCCGGGACACCGAGCGCGCTGAACCGGGCGACGTCGGTCCAGCCGAACTTGGCCCGGGCCTGACCGCCGGTGGCCGCCAGGAAGGCCTGGGCGGCGGGCTGGGAGAGGCCGGGCAGCGCGCCCGCGGCGAAGTCGGTCACGGTCAGCTCGAAGCCGTCGAAGACCTCGCGCACGTGCTTCTCCGCCTCGGCCTCGCTGCGGTCCGGCGCGTAGCGGAAGTTGATCGTGATCACGCACTCGTCCGGGATGACGTTGCCGGCCACGCCGCCGTCGATCCGCACCGCGTTGAGGCCCTCGCGGTACTCCAGGCCGTCGATCTCCACCCAGCGCGGCTGGTACTGCGCGAGCCGGGTGAGCACCTCGGCGGCGCGGTGGATGGCGTTGTCGCCGAGCCAGCTGCGGGCCGCGTGGGCGCGCACGCCGGAGAGCCGGATCTGCGCCCGCAGGGTGCCCTGGCAGCCGCCCTCGACCACGGCGCCACTGGGCTCCATCAGCACCGCGAAGTCGGCGGCCAGCCACTCCGGACGGTCCTTGGCGAGGTGGCCGAGGCCGTTGCGGTGGGCCTCCACCTCCTCGCAGTCGTAGAACACGTAGGTGAGGTCGCGGTTGGGCTCGGTCAGGGTGGCGGCCAGGCGCAGCGCGACGGCCACGCCGGACTTCATGTCCGAGGTGCCGCAGCCGTAGAGCAGGTCCCCCTCGACGTACGAGGGCAGGTTGTCGGCGATCGGCACGGTGTCCAGGTGGCCGGCCAGGACGACGCGCTCGCCGCGGCCGAGGGTGGTGCGGGCGACCACGTTGTTGCCGTACCGGTCCACGGTGAGGTGCGGGTAGCCGCGCAGGGCGGCCTCCACGGCGTCGGCGAGCGCCTGCTCGTCGCCGCTCACCGAGGGGAAGTCGACGAGCCGTGCGGTCAGCGTGCCGCCGTCGAGAGTGAGGTCCAGGGGCGTCGGGTTCGGGCTGCTCATGGCGTCAGCCTATCCGCGTGGATGTGCCGCCGGTGTGGTCGTTCCGTGACCCGCCCGGGACGCCCCGCCCGTGCCGAAAGGGAGGAGCGAGGAGGCCCGAGGAACGAGGGCATTGGAGCGCCGAGCGTCGGCACCGGGCCCGAGCGCCCCGGAGGCGAGCGGGCGAGTCCCCGCCCCGAGCCGAAGGGGCGCGCCGGTGCCGAAAGCGAGAAGCGAGGAGGCCCGAGGAACGAGGGCATTGGAGCGCCGACCGTCGGCACCGGACCCGAGCGCCCCGGAGGCGAGCGGGCGAGTAACCGCAACCGGGATGCGCCGCACATCCGTCCGAGTGGGTACGGTGTCGGATCAAGAAGGCGGGCGCGAGAGGGGCGAGGGTGGCCAGGAGAAGGCGCAGCAAGGAGCTGGGCGAGGAGCTGGGCGACGAAGTGGCGCCCCGCCGCCGCGGTCCGGTGCGCGCGCTGCTGCTCGTGCTGGTCGGGCTGCTCGGCCTGGCGTTGGTCGCGGGCCTGGCGGTGGTCGGGATCTGGTGGTTCGGGTTCCGGCCGGGCGTCTCCGAGGAGTGCTCGGTGAAGACCGCGGCCGGCAACGGCACGCTGGAGCTGCCGCAGGCCGCCAACGCGGCGACGATCGCCGCGGTGGCGCGGTCGCGCGGGCTGCCGGACCGGGCGACGGCGATCTCGCTGGCGACCGCCATGCAGGAGTCCAAGCTGCGCAACCTCGCGGGCGGTGACCGGGACTCGATCGGCCTGTTCCAGCAGCGGCCGTCGATGGGCTGGGGCACCCCGGCGCAGATCGCGGACCCGGTGTACGCGACCAACAAGTTCCTGGACGGCCTGGTCAAGGTGCCCGGCTACACCCGGATGCCGCTGACCGACGCGGCGCAGGCGGTGCAGAAGAGCGGCTACCCGCAGGCGTACGCCAAGCACGAGACCAAGGCGACCCTGCTGACCTCGGCGCTGGCCGGGCGCGAGCCGGCCTCCTTCACCTGCGTGGTGCACGACTACGCCAAGCCGGACCCGGCCGACTCGCCGTCGCCGACCGCGGGCGCCTCGGCCACCCCGGTCGCCCAGCCGGACCGCGCCCAGGTGCTGTCCGACCGGGTGCGCCGGGAGTTCGGCCGCACCGTCACACCGGCCACCGGCTACACCTCGACGATCAAGGGCGCCGAGAACGCGGTCTCGCTGACCCCGGACCCGGCGACCGCGGCGCTGACCTCCTCGGCGGACGCCGGCGGCGACGCCGGGGCGAGCGCGGAGCGGACCAGCGGCTGGGAGGTGGCCCACTGGGCGGTCGCGCAGGCCCAGCAGCTGGGGATCGCGACGGTCGCCTACGACGGGAAGATCTGGCGCAAGACCAAGTCCGAGGACGGCTGGCAGACCCAGAGCTCGGGGACGTCGACCAAGCTCGTTCAGGTCACCCTGGCCCCGTACGACAAGAGCTGACGCACAGACGTACGGGTTGCCGCCGGACGGGTGATTTCGGTCAACTCCGGTGGACCGACCGCCCGTTCCGGCGAACCCGGATGGAGAACCGTCACTTCCCTTGGCCGGGGCCGATCCGACGGGGTGCGGCGGGGTCCGGTGGACCCCGCCGCTGTGGTCATACGATCCGATGGTCGGTTTGGAACTTTCCTTGCCCCGGCCGAAACCTTCTGGCTTCTCAAGCGGTAACAACCTCGTCCGCCCGGTCCCGTCCAGGCCGGTCGTCCACCCGGCGGACGGGACGGACCCAGACCCCTTCGAGGAGCCCCATGTCTCACCCCCTCACGCGCCGGATCGCCCAGGCCGCGCTCGTCGTGGCCGCCGGAGCGACCCCGCTGGTCGCGGCCGGCTCCGCGTCCGCCCTGGGCGGGGACGCCCTGCTTCCCAAGAGCGACCTCGCGGCGCCGCTGGGCCAGCTGACCAACACCGACACCGGTTCCACCCTGCAGCACACCACCCACCAGCTCGGCCAGGCGGCCGGCACCACCGGCGCGGCCACCGTCGCCGCGGGCGTGCCGGCCTCCGCCGACGCCGCCGGCAACATCGTCGCCCACCAGCTCCCCGAGGCGAACGAGAAGGCCGGCTCGCTGACCGCCCCGGTCGACCAGACCGCCGCCACCACCGGCCAGCTCTCCGCCCTCACCCCGAAGGTCGCCTCGACGCTGGCCGGCAAGCTCGGCGAGGCCGTCACCGGCAAGGGCATGGGCACCCGCAGCGCCAACGCCGGCACCAGCCCGGTCGGCGGGCTCGGCCAGGCGGGCGCCGTCGCCCAGGCCCTGCCCGGCGCCGACAAGCTCTCCAGCGCCGTCCCCGGCACCAACGCCGTCACCGACGCGCTGCCGCTCGGCTCGGTGGAGCGCGCGCTGCCGGTCGGCACGGTCGAGCACGCCCTGCCCGGCGGCCTGCCCGGCACCGACGTCCTGGGCCTCGCGGAGCACGGCTCGGCCAACCGCCTCGGCGGCGCCGACCTCGGCCCGCACAACCCGCTCTCCGGCCTGACCGGCGCGCTCGGCCCGGTGGGCGGCCTGCTGGGCGGCGTCAACGGCGGCAGCATCAGCGGCCTGCCGCTGTAGTCCGCGGTGGTTCCCGGCATTCCCCGGTAGCCCCCGGTCGTCCGCACAGGCCGAAGGGGCCGGTGTTCCCGCTCGGAACACCGGCCCCTTCGACGTGTCGTCAGCGCGCCGCGTTCAGCCGCTCGACGGCCGCGGCGACCCGCTCGTCGGTCGCGGTGAAGGCGACCCGGACGAAGCGCTCGCCGGCCGGGCCGTAGAAGTCGCCGGGCGCCACCAGGATGCCCAGAGCGGCCAGTTCGGCCACGGTCTCCCAGCACGGGCGGTCCTGGGTCGCCCACAGGTAGAGGCTCGCCTCGGAGTGCTCGACGCGGAAGCCGTACGCCTCCAGCGCCGCCCGCAGCGCCGAGCGCCGGGCCGCGTACCGCTCCCGCTGCTCGGCCACGTGGGCGTCGTCCGCCAGTGCCGCGATCGTCGCCGCCTGGACCGGCGCCGGCACGATCATGCCGCCGTGCTTGCGCACCTCCAGCAGCTCCTTGACCACCACCGGGTCGCCCGCCACGAAGGAGGCGCGGTAGCCGGCCAGGTTGGAGCGCTTGGAGAGGGAGTGGACGGCCAGCAGGCCCTCGTGCTGCGTTCCATCGGCAGGGCCACCACAGACGTCCGGGTGCAGGACGGAGACCGGGTCGGCCTCCCAGCCCAGCTCCAGGTAGCACTCGTCGCTGACCAGCAGCGCCCGGTGCTCCCGGGCCCACTCGACGGCGCGGCGCAGCTCGTCCGCGCCGAGCACCCGGCCGGTCGGGTTGGACGGCGAGTTCACCCAGAGCAGGCGCACCCGGGAGCCGTCCAGCTCGTCCACCGAGTCGTACTCGACCGGCTCGGCGCCGCACAGCCGGGCGCCGACCTCGTAGGTCGGGTAGGCCAGCCGCGGGTAGGCGACCTGGTCGCCCGGTCCGAGGCCGAGCTGGGTCGGCAGCCAGGCCACCAGCTCCTTGGAGCCGACGGTCGGCAGGACGGCCTGCGGGCCGATCTCGGCGCCGCAGCGGCGGTGCAGCCAGCCGGCGATCGCCTCGCGCAGCTCCAGGGGGCCCCAGACGGTCGGGTAGCCGGGCGTGTCGGTGTGGGCGGCCAGCGCCTTCTGGATCACCTCGGGGACCGGGTCGACGGGGGTGCCGACGGAGAAGTCGCAGAGGCCGCCCGGGTGGGCGAGGGCGGTGGCCTTGTAGGGCTCCAGCTTGTCCCAGGGGAAGACGGGCAGCCGGTCGGAAACGCGGCGCGCCGCCCCCGGGTGGCCCGGGAACGGCGCGCGCGTGCTGTTCGTGCTCACAGCTCAGTAGCCACCGATCGTCAGTGGTCGGCGTTCTGCGGCGGCAGAGCGGCGATGAACGGGTGGTCCCGCTCGATCAGGCCGAGCTTCGAGGCGCCACCGGGCGAGCCCAGGTCGTCGAAGAACTCGACGTTCGCCTTGTAGTAGTCCTTCCACTCCTCCGGAGTGTCGTCCTCGTAGAAGATCGCCTCGACCGGGCAGACCGGCTCACAAGCGCCACAGTCGACACACTCATCCGGGTGGATGTAGAGGGAACGGCTGCCCTCGTAAATGCAGTCAACCGGGCACTCTTCGATGCACGCCTTGTCCTTCACGTCGACACAAGGCTGCGCGATGACGTAGGTCACGCTGTCGTTCCTCCTCGGAAGGGCCCTGGTGGCCCGTTCTGTTCTGCTCGCGTGCGCGGTGAGCGCGGCGTCGTCGATGCCCGCCCCTAGTATCGCGGGTCGGAGACCGCAAATGCACAGGAGGTGGCCGGATCATGACTCGGGACCCGCTGGACAGCCGCCCGGAAGTCCGGATAGATCGCTCTGACGTGGGACGACGCGTGTCCGTGCGACGGGTGTCCGAGTTCGTGGACGACCGTCCGGTGTTCCGCGATGTGATCGGGGTGCTCACATCGTGGGACGATCATGGGCTCACCGTAACACCGCGCTCGGGCGAGCCGGTCTCCTTCCCGGAGAAACTGCTGGTCGCGGGCAAGACCGTCCCGCTGTTCCCGGCCCGGCGCGTACCGCAGCCGGCCGCCACTCCGGTCGAGCTGCAGCGGATCGCCGGGCGCGGCTGGCCCGGGGTCGAGCAGGAGGCGCTCGGCGAATGGACCCTGCGGGCCGCGTCCGGGTTCACCCAGCGGGCCAACTCCGTCCAGGCGCTCGGCGAGCCGGGGCTGCCGCTGCCGGACGCGCTGGCCGCCGTCCGGGACTGGTACGCGGCACGCGGCCTGCCCGCGCTGGTCGAGGTGGTCGCTCCCGGGACGACGGACGAACTGCGGGCGCTGCTGGGCCCGCTGCGCTCGCCGACCCTGGTGCGCACGGCCCCGCTGGCCGGGGTGGCCCGGGCCGGCGCCGGGCACGACCGGGTCCGGCTCTCGCGGACCGCGGACGCGGACTGGATGTCGCTGTACGGGCGGCTGAGCGAGGACCCGGCGGTGCGGGAGGCGGCCCGGCGGGTGCTGCACGGCGGCCCGTCGGTCTGGTTCGCCACCGTGCCGGGCGCCCCCGGGCAGCCGCCGCTGGCGATCGGACGCTGCGTCATCGACGGGCCCTGGGCCTGCCTCGGCGCGATCGAGGTCCAGCCGTACGCCCGGCGGGCCGGGCTGGCGACGGCGGTCATGGCGGCGCTCGCCGCCCGGGCGGCCGAGGAGGGGGCGAGCGGCGCGTACCTGCAGGTCGAGGCCGGGAACGGCGGTGCGATCGCGCTCTATGACGGACTCGGCTTCACGACCAGTCACACTTACCACTACGCACCCCTGCCCCAGGGGTAGCCGACCGACCGTTACGTCCCCGTTTGTCCGCTTGTCCGTCCGTCGCACGAAGGCCGTCGTCGTCACCGTGACCGAGCAGAGCAGAGACCGCTTCCGGACCGCCGCCCGCGCCGAGCAGCCCGACCCGGTGCTGCTCTGCCTGCTCGCCGCCGCCGAGCACGCCCCGGTCCTCGACCCGGGCGACGTCGGCGAGCCGCCCGGCGTCGACGCCCTGCTCGCCGCCTGCGAGGCCGCGCTGGACCGGCACGCGGCCGCCGTACGGCTCGCCGTCGCCGAGCGCTCGCCCTCCGGGCCGGAGGAGACCGCCGCCCTGCTCGCCGCCGTCCTCGGCGGGCGGGAGCGGTTCCACGGGCGGATGTCCGACTACCGGCGGCTGGAGTCCTCGCTGCTGCCGGACGTACTGCGGCGCCGGCGCGGACTGCCGATCATGCTCTCGCTGGTGTGGACGGCGGTCGGACGGCGGGCCGGGCTCACCGTCCACGGCATCGGGCTGCCCGGCCACTTCATCGTCGCGGTCGGCGGCCCGGCCGGCGGCGAGGACTACGTGCTCGCCGACCCCTTCCACGGCGGCCGGCTGCTCGACCCGGCCGACGTCGAACAGCTGGTCGCCGCCGCCGGGCACGAGTTCACCCCCGACCTGCTCACCCCCGCCCAGCCGCTGGACATCGTGCTGCGGGTGCTCGGCAACATCCGGGCCTGGGCCGCCGACCGGCCCGAGCACGCCCGCACCCAGCTGTGGGCCACCGAGCTCGCCCTGCTGCTCCCCCGGCACCCGGCCCAGCTCCGGCTGGAACGGGCCGAACTCCTGGTGCGAATGGGGGACTTCCTCGGCGGCTCGGCGGAGATGGACGCCTACGCGCAGATCCTGGACGCCTTCGACCCGGACACCGCCGCCAAGGTCCGCCAGGAGGCCCGGGCGGCCCGGCACCGGCTCAACTGATCGTCCGCGGGGTTACAGCCAGCCCTTCTCCCGGGCGATCCGGACCGCCTCGGTGCGGTTGCGGGCCTCGGTCTTCTGGATCGCCATCGACAGGTAGTTGCGGACCGTCCCCTCCGACAGGTGCAGCCGCTTGGCGATGTCCGCGTTCACCGCACCGTCGGCGGCCGCCCCCAGCACGTCCCGCTCGCGCGCGGTCAGCGGGTTGGCGCCCTCGGCCAGCGCGGCCGCCGCCAGCGCCGGGTCGATCACCCGCTCGCCGCGCAGCACCCGGCGGATCGCCTCGGCGAGTTCGGACGCGGGCGCGTCCTTCACCAGGAAGGCGTCCGCGCCGTACTCCATCGCCCGGCGCAGATAGCCGGGGCGGCCGAAGGTCGTCGCGATCACCACCTTCGTCCGCGGCGCCCTGCGGTGCAGTTCGGCGGCCGCCTCGATGCCCGTCATGCCCGGCATCTCGATGTCCAGCACGGCGACCTGCACGTCGTTCGCCAGCACCGCCTCCACCACCTCGTCCCCGCGGCCCACCTGCGCGACGACGTCGATGTCCCCCTCCAGCCCGAGCAGCGCCGCCAGCGCCTCGCGGACCATGCCCTGGTCCTCGGCGAGCAGCACGCGGATCGAGGGGCTGTTCTCTGTGTTACCCATGGTCACGACCATAGAGGGAGGCTTGAGCCTCCTGTAGGGGGAGACGCCAAGGTGGACCGCATGGACGGCAACGACGCGCTCCACTCGATCGGACTCGACGCCAACCCCGAGTTCGTCGCGATGATGCGCTCGGCGATGCCCGAACTCCCCGACGAGCCACGGCCGGAGCAGGTCGAGGCCGGGGTCGAGCTGGGCGAACTCGTCCAGGACCGGGAGCCGACGACCCGCGCGCCGAGCGTTACCGGCAGCTTCTGACCGTCATCAGCGGCCGGCCCGTCCCGGAGAGCCTGCGCGAGGTATTCGAGTGGTAACCCGAAGCCCTGCGCACCAGACTGGCCGGATGCTGACCCTGGAGCTCCTCCGCCCCGACCACGCCGACGCCCTGCTCGCCTTCGAACGCGCCAACCGCGCCTGGTTCGCCCGCACCATCCCCGACCGAGGCGACGCCTACTTCGCCGAATTCCCGACCCGCCACGCCGCGCTCCTCACCGAACAGGCCGAGGGCACCTGCCGGTTCCACGTCATCCTCGATCCGAGCGGCTCCCTCATCGGCCGCATCAACCTGGTCGACATCACGGCGGGATCCGCCGAACTCGGCTACCGCGTCGCCGAATCCGCCGCCGGCCGAGGCCTCGCCAAGGCCGCCGTCGCCGAGATCTGCCGCCTCGCCACCCACACCTACGGCCTTCGGTCCCTGACCGCCGCCACCACCCTGGACAACCCCGCCTCCCAAGCCGTCCTCACCCACAACGGGTTCGCGGTCGTCGAGGAGTTCCTCCTCGACGACCGCCCCGCTCTCTCCTACCGCCGCAGCCTGGCCGCCCTCCGTCCCACGGAGTAGGAAGTCGGCCCGGCTGACTTCCCACACCGCACCGGGCGGTTACTCGTATCAGCGGGACCGAGTGCGTCGAAACCACGCCCTACCAGGGGCTACAGCCAGCGCTGGGCGGCCTCGACGCTGTCGGCGCCGCTGGTGTTGAAGGCGACGGCGGCCTGTGGGGCGTGACGGCGGACGAGGTTGACGACGAGTTCGAAGAAGGGCAGCGCCGGTTCGGGCTTGCGGATGCCGCCGCCGATGACGACGACGTCCCAGTCCCGGTCGGCGAGGGCGGCGGTGATCGCGGGCTCGGCGGTCTCGTCGGGGGCGACCAGGGTCATCGCCGCGTCGAGGCCGTGCTCGGCGAAGCGGGCGAGTTCGGCGTCGAGGACGGTCCGCATGCCGTCGCCGTCCATGCCGGGGACGGCGTGCGGGTCGAAGCCGAGGATGAGAACGGTGGACATGCCCGACAGGACGATCGGTCCAGACGGCCGGGTTCCCGCAGGAGCGCCTTCCGGCTAGCGGACCTTGGAGGGCTCGGAAGGCTCGGAGGGCTCGGCCGTCGTCCGCAGCGGCACCGAGGCCCGCAACCGGAAGCCTTTGCCGCGCTCCCCCGGCCCGGTCTCCAGCCGCCCGCCGACCAGTGCGAGGCGCTCCTCCAGTCCCGAGAGTCCGTTGCCCGGCTGGGACTTGCCCGGCCCGCGCCCGTCGTCGGCGATCTCCAGGACGGCGTAGCGCTCGCCGCTCGCCTCCCAGCTCTCGTCCGCCGTCACCGTGCACACGGTGGCGCCCTCGCCGTGCCGGACGATGTTGGTGACGGCCTCGCGCAGCGCCCAGGCCAGCGCGCCGGCCTCCTCGTTGGCCAGCGACGGCCAGGCGTCCACCAGCTCCGGCGCGGCCTCCAGCCGCACCTGCGCGGCGGACAGGGCGGTCCGGGCGGCGGCGAGCTCGACCGGCAGGGTCGGGCGGCGGAAGCCGGTCACCGCCTCGCGCACGTCGATCAGCGACTGCCGGGCGACCTGCTCGATGTCGGCGACCTGCGTCCGCGCCGCCTCGTCCTTGCCGGCGTCCATGAACCGTCCGGCCAGCTCGCTCTTCAGGGTGATCAGCGAGAGCGAGTGCCCGAGCAGGTCGTGCAGGTCGCGGGCGAGCCGCAGCCGCTCCTCGGAGGCGGCCAGGTGGGCGACGGCCGCGCGGGCCTCGCGCAGTTCCTGCATGGTGGCGACCAGCCGCTGCAGGCCGGTCATCGCGACGCCGGAGAGGAAGGCGCTGAGGGCGAAGGTGGAGGTGTTGTCGTTCCCGGCGTGGATCAGCAGGCCGGTCACGGCGGTGAGCGCGGCCATGCCCGCGAGCCCGCGCAGCGCGTAGCGCGCCGGCGCGATGATCGCCAGGCACACGGCCGCGTAGATGAACAGGGTCAGGAACGCGCCGCCGAGGACGAAGGAGGCGGCGACCGCGAGCACGGTCATGGTCGCGACGATCACCCGGCAGAGCCGTGGCTTCATCCCCGCCTGCGAGCGGAAGATCACCAGCAGGACGTAGGCGGCCACGAACCCCGCCAGGCAGCACCAGCCGAACACCTGGCCGGCCGCGCTGTGGTCCCCGTTCAGCAGGTTGCCCGCCGGGTAGGCCAGGTAGAGCATCCACAGCAGCATCCAGGCGACCTTGACCAGCAGCTGCCGCCGGGTCTCCACCGGGGAGCCGGGGACGTTCATGAACGACGCACGCGCCAGGCCCACCTGCATGTGGTCGTCGGTGCGGCGGGTCCGGCGCGTGTCACTCATGTCGATCATCATGCCTGGCGGGTGTCGCGGCGGTACAGGGCCGCCGCCGCGGCCACGAAGACCGCGAGGAAGCCGGCCAGCCCGGCCACCGCGGCCAGGTCCAGGGAGTGCCCCGGCTGGGTGAAGGTGGCCAGCTGGTTGTACAGGTGCACCGGGTTGATCCGGGCGTACGTCTCCAGGGTGCCCGTCAGCGGGAACCAGGTGCCACCGAACAACGACATCACCATGTAGGTGATCATCACGATGGTCTGCACCGAGTCCGGCGCCGCCGCGTAGCCGAGCGCGACCCCGAGCGCGGCGAAGACGAAGCTGCCCAGCCACAGCGCGGCCGTCAGCCCGAGCCACTGCGCCGCGCTCAGCGAGACGCCCTGGCTGGCGCCGACCGCGAAGACCACCAGGATCGCCGGCAGCGTGGTCACCGAGCTCGCGGCGATCTTGGCCAGGGTGTACGCCCGGCCGGGCAGCGCGGTCAGCCGCAGCTGGCGCACCCAGCCGCTCTTGCGCTCCAGCGAGATCCGCTGCGCGCTGCCGGTCAGCACCGCGCCGACCGAGCCGAAGGTGGCCATCGAGACCATGAAGTACGTCTTCACGGGCAGGCCGCCGGCCAGCTTGTCGGTGCCGTAGGCGTGGATGAAGAAGAAGTACATCAGCGCCGGGTAGGCGACGCTGAACATCAGGTAGCGCCGGTTGCGCAGGGTCCGCAGGATCTCCAGCTTGATCAGGGTGGTCATCGCACGTTCTCCTTCGCGGCCTCGTCCAGTTCGCCGGTGATGGTCAGGAAGGCCTGCTCCAGGCCCAGCCCGGCGACCTCCAGCCCGCGCGGGTACAGCCCGGAGCGGTAGAGCGCGGCGACGCTCGCGTCGGCGTCCGCCGTCCGGATCCGGACCGTCCGCACCCCCGGGGCCCGGGCGGTGACCTCCAGCGACTGCACGCCGGGCAGCGTGCGCAGCATCCCCTCGTCGAAGAACTGCCCATCCGCGTCGTGGAGTTCGAAGGAGACCCGGCGGGCTCCGGCCCGCGCCTTGATCTCCGCGGAGCTGCCGTCCGCGATCAGCCGGCCCCGGTGCAGCACGAGCACCCGGTCGGCGATCGAGTCGGCCTCCTCCAGGTAGTGGGTGGCGAACAGCACCGTGCGCCCGGCGTCGACCTGGGCCCGCATACTCGCCCAGAACGCCTGCCGGACGCTGACGTCCATGCCGGTGGTGGGCTCGTCCAGCACGATCAGGTCGTTGTCGCCGGCGATGGCCAGGGCGAAGCGCACCCGCTGCTCCTGGCCACCGGACAGCTTGTCGACCCGCCGCTCCGCCAGCTCGGTGATCCCGGCGTCGGCCAGCACCCCCGTGACCGACCGACCGCGCGGGTGCACGTCGCAGGCGAGCTGGACCAGCTCGCGGACCTTGACGTCGGCCATCAGCCCGCCGCTCTGCAGCATCGCGCCGACCCGGCCGGCCTCGATGGCGGAGCGCGGCGTGCCGCCGAACAGGGTGACGCTGCCCTGGTCGGGCTCGCGCAGGCCGAGGAGCAGGTCCAGGCTGGTGGACTTGCCGGCGCCGTTCGGGCCGAGCAGGGCGACGGTCTCGCCCGGCCTCAGCACGAGGTCCAGCCCGTCCACCGCGCGCACCCGCCCGTAGTTCTTCCCCACGCCGCGGAAGGCGGCCACTTCGGCAACCATCGCTCCGTTCCTCTCCCCTGTCGGTGATGCGTCCGGTGCTGTTCGCACCACCTCAGAGTCCCGCGCGGGCGGGTGCCGGCGGCAGTGCCGGCCGTCGTGGCTTCCGCATGACGGATGTCATGCCGGCGGCCGGTACCCCCGTCACAGGAGTACCGGCCGCCGAAGGGGCTGGTCAGATCCCCAGCGCGCGCTTCACGAAGTCGACCTGGAGCAGCAGCAGGTTCTCCGCGACCTCCTCCTGCGGGGTCATGTGGGTGACACCTGACAGCGGCAGCACGGTGTGCGGGCGGCCGGCGGCCAGCAGCGCCGAGGAGAGCCGCAGGGTGTGGGCGGCCACCACGTTGTCGTCCGCGAGACCGTGGATGATCATCAGCGGCCGCTCCAGGCCGGCCGCGTAGCCGTTCAGCGAGTTCGCCTCGTACACGTCGGGCCGCTCGGCCGGGTGGCCCAGGTAGCGCTCGGTGTAGTGGGTGTCGTACAGCTCCCAGTCGGTGACCGGCGCCCCGGCGACCGCCGCGTGGAACACGTCCGGGCGGCGCAGCACGGCGAGCGCGGAGAGGTAGCCGCCGTACGACCAGCCGCGGATGGCGACCCGGTCGAGGTCGAGCGGGAACTCCCCGGCGAGCGCCTGGAGCGCGTCCACCTGGTCGTCCAGGGTGGCCCCGACGAAGTCGAAGGCGATGGACTTCTCCCAGGCCGGACCGCGCCCGGGGGTGCCGCGGCCGTCGGCGACGACCACCGCGAAGCCCTGGTCGGCGAACCACTGCGAGTTGAGGTGCGGGTTGTGGGCCTGGACGACGCGCTGGCCGTGCGGGCCGCCGTACGGGTCCATCAGGACGGGCAGCAGGCCGTCGCGCTCGCGGTCGTAGCCGGTGGGCAGGAAGACGGCGGCCGGGATGCGGCGCTCGCCGGCGAAGCGGAAGACCGGGCGGGCGGTGATGACCGGGGTCTCGGCATGGGAGGCGATGACGGCGACGTCGTCGACCACCACGCCCTCCGGCAGGTCGCGGGCGACCTGCACCAGGGAACCCGGCAGGTCGGGCTCGGCGGTGGCCCGGACGGTGATGCCGCCGGCGTGCACCGCGCTGGTGACGGAGGTGAACGGACGGCCGTTGGAAGACTCCCAGGCGAGCCGCTTGCCGTCGTGGCTGATCCGGCCGACGGCGATCCAGCCGGGCTCGGGGTCGGTCTCCTCGGCGCCGCCGGAGGCGGTGAAGAACACCTCCTCCTCGGTCACGGTGACGACGGACCTGACGTGCAGGTCGGCCCCGGTGACGGCCTGGTCGCCGACCACCAGCGCGCGCACTCCTCCCTCGTCGGAGATCCGGACCAGCTTGCCGTCCGGGGTCCAGGCCGGGACGCCCGGGAAGGCCTCCAGCCAGGCCTCGTCGCGCTCCTCGAACAGCACGTCGGTGGCGCCGGTGGCCACGTCCACGCCGAGGATCCGCTGCGCGCGCTGGTCCCGGGACTCGACCAGCAGCAGCGGCACCCCGCCCTTGGACCAGTGCACCCGGGCCAGGTACGGGAAGGCCTCGCGGTCCCAGGACACCTCGGTGCGCCCGCCGTGCAGGTCGAGCACCCAGAGGCCGACCTCGGCGTTGGCGGTGCCGGCCGCGGGGTAGGCGACCTCGGCGGGCTCGCGGTCCGGGTTGGCCGGGTCGGCGATCCACCAGCGGCGCACCGGGCTGTCGTCGGCGCGCTCGACCAGCAACAGGTCGCTCTCCGGGGACCACCAGAAGCCGCGGTCGCGGTCCATCTCCTCCTGCGCGATGAACTCGGCCTGGCCCCAGGTGACGTTGGGGCCGTCCGGCTCGGCGAGCGCCCGGTCGCCACTGCCGTCGGTACGGGTCAGCCGCAGCTCGCCGGTGGTGTTGGCGTAGGCGACGTGCGCGCCGTCCGGGGAGAGCCGCGGGTCCAGCAGCGGGCCCCGGGCGGGCAGTTCGGCGGTGGCGCCGGTGGCCAGGTCGGCGGTGAACAGCCGGCCGGACAGGGCGAAGGCGGCGAGCTTCCCGTCCGCGTCCAGGGCGTAGCCGACGACGCCGGCCGAGCCCTCGCGGCTGCGCTCGCGGCGGGCCTTCTCGGCCGGCGAGAGGTCCTCCTCACCGCCGCCGAGCAGGACGGCCGGGTCGGCGGCGATCCGCTCCTCGCCGGTGGCGGTGTCGAGGGTCCAGAGCAGGTTGGCCCGGTCGCTGCCGGAGCGCGAGCGCAGGAAGACGACCCGCGAGCCGTCCGGTGCGACGGAGAAGGAGCGGGGCGCGCCGACGGTGTAGCGCAGGGTCCGCGCGTACTGCCGGGGGAAGGTGTCCGCAGGGGTGTGGGAGGTCATGGCACCAGACCCTACGACGGCGGACTCCCACGGCCGGGTGACTGGTGATCACTCGTTCGGAGCATCGTCGCGAAGTACGCCCTAAAGGGGTCCAAACCGCCTCCGACCGGCCCATGCGCCGCACGAGCGCCCCGATGCCCCGGCGCGCGTGGACTCACTGAATGTAATGCTCCCCTTACCTATCGGGTATGACTGGTCAGGCGAGTGGCCGTCGGGTCCGTCCCGGCCCCGGTCACCCGACCCCGATTCCCGTACGGTCCCACCGCCGGCCCTCCCCAGGGGTCGGCGCCCGAGAAGGGGTATGAGCCGACATGGCCATGAACATCTCCGCAGTCGCGCTGACGCTGACGATCGTGGTGGTGCTGGTCCGCCGCTCCGACCTGAAGCCGGCGCATGCCGTCGTCTGCGCGCTGCTCGGCTTCTACCTGGCCTCCAGCTCGATCGCCCCGTCGATCAGCCAGGTCACCACCAACCTCGCCGGGATGCTCAACGGCCTGAAGCTCTGACCCGCGGCCGCGGTCGTTAGGCTTCCTCCCATGACCGCGACTACCGGCCGCAGCCTCCTCCTGGTGCACGCCCACCCCGACGACGAGTCGATCGGCAACGGCGCCACCATGGCCCGGTACGCCGCCGAGGGCGTCCGGGTGACGCTGGTGACCTGCACCCTCGGCGAGGGCGGCGAGGTGATCCCGCCCGAGCTGGCCCATCTGACGGCCGATCGGGACGGCACCCTCGGCGCGTACCGGATCGGCGAGCTGACCGAGGCGATGCGCGCCCTGGGCGTCACCGACTTCCGCTTCCTCGGCGGCCCGGGGCGCTACCGCGACTCCGGGATGATGGGCGTGCCCGACAACGACGTCCCCGGCTGCTTCTGGCGGGCCGACGTGGACGAGGCGGCCGGCCACCTGGTCGCGGTGATCCGCGAGGTGCGGCCGCAGGTGCTGGTCACCTACGACGAGAACGGCGGCTACGGGCACCCGGACCACATCCAGGCGCACCGGGTCGCGATGCGCGCGTACGAGCTGGCCGCCGACCCGGCGCACCGCCCGGAGCTGGGCGGTGCCTGGCGGATCGCCAAGGTGTACTGGAACCGGATGCCCCGCTCGGTGATCGAGGCCGGGCTCGCCGAAACCGCCGCCAAGGCGCCGTTCCCGGGCGTCGCCCAGCCCGCCGACGTGCCCGGGGTGGTGGCCGACGAGGCCGTCACCACCGCGCTGGACGGCGCAGGGTACGCGGGGCGCAAGGCCGCCGCGATGGCCGCGCACGCCACCCAGATCACCGTGGACGGCGCCTTCTTCGCGCTCTCCAACGACCTCGGCCAGCCGCTGTTCGCCACCGAGTACTACCAGCTGGTGCGCGGCCAGGCCGGGCCGGAGCGGCCCGAGCGCGACCTGTTCGCGGGCCTGGGCCACGACACCGAGACCGAGACCGCCACCGAGGGGAGCGTCCGATGACCGCGCCCGCCACGCCGCCGCGCCGCTCGCTCGCAGCGGCCGTCCTCGGCACCCAGAAGGAACGGCTGGCCGAGCCTCAACCCCCGCGCGCCGTCCGGATCGCGGTGTATGTCCTGTTCTTCCTCCTGGGCATCGCGGTGTCGGTCTGCGGATCCTTTGTGCAGGCCCTGTGGCCGCCGGTGGGGGTTCTGCTGGCGCTCGCCGCGAGCGTCGCGACCTTCTACGCCGGTCTGCGGATCACCGGCACCCGGCTCGGCGCCGCGATGCCCGCGGCCGGCTGGTTCCTGGCGATGCTGCTGATGATGGTGCCCCGGCCGGAGGGCGACAACGTGCTGTGGTCCAACGCCACCTCGCTGGCCTGGCTGTTCGCCGGATCGGTCCTGGGCGTGATCTGCGCCACCCTGCCCACCCGTGGCAGCTGGTTCCCGGGGGTGCCCAACCCCCCGCGCTGATCCCGCCCGCGCGCGGCGTACGGCACCGCGCACGACGCGCAGTCAGGACCACACGGCCGTACTCTCATACCGGAGGAACCGGACGTATCAGGATCTGTCCGAAGCCGTTCACCGCTCAGTTCTTCCCAGTATGGTGGTCCCGCAGTACGTCGAACCCGACCGTCGGTCGCAGAGACAGGCCCAGGGCCCGGCGACCACGAACCGCGGTCGCGCCGCACGGCCCGCCCGCGAACCCGGAGCAGAGCAGCATTGAGCAGCCGCGAATCTGACAACGCCAACCCGACGCCCCGGCGCACGGGTCCGGACGCCTACCCGTCGGGCACGCCGCCCTACGGCACACCGGGATTCCCCGGCGGCGACCGGGCCGCGGCCGGTGCCGACCAGGGCGCCGCGTCGGGCGGCGAGGACGACGGCCCGAAGACCGAGACCACCCTGACCACCCGGGTGCGGATCAACATCCCGGGCTCGCGCCCGATCCCGCCGGTCGTCGTCCGCAGCACCGTCAAGAACGAGGACGGCCCGGGCGAGCCGGCCCCGGCCGCCGCCGAGCCGGGCAGCCCGCGGCACCGCTCCGCGCCCGCCTCGCCCGTCCTCGGCGTGATGGAAGGCGGTGGCCGCGCGGCCACCCCGCCGCACCTGCCGCCGGAGTGGCAGATCCCGCCGATCCCGCCGGCGACCTCCGAGTCCGAGTCCACCGGCGCGTGGTTCCGGCCGCGGCAGAAGAAGGCCCCGGCCGCCGAGCCCGCCCCGGCCGCCGTGCCGGCCGGTGCCCCGAGCGCGCCGGAGGCCCCGGCCAGGGCCGGCACCGCCGCCGAGGCCGGTCCGCAGGGCGCCCCGAACGGCGCCCGCCCGGCCCCGGCCGCCGCTGCGGCCCGCCCGAACGGCCGCCCGGTGCCCGCCCCGGGCAAGTCGCCGAACCAGGCCCCCGCGCCCACCGCGCCGTTCGGCGCCGAGGAGCCCGGGGTGTACGAGGCCGCCGAGCCCTTCGCCCCCGTCACCGACCCGTTCGCCCCGGTCGCCGACCCGTTCGGCCCGACCGGCTCCGAGGCCGGTCCGCGCGGCCCGCGCGGCGGCCGCCCCCAGCAGCAGGCCCAGCAGCCGAACGGTGGCCGGCCGAAGCGGCGGCAGCAGAACGGCCCGCAGGGCGCGCCGGGCCTGAACGGCCGTCCGCAGGGCCCGGCCCCCGCCGAGCCCGGCCCGGAGGACACCTCCGTGGACGGCTTCGCGCCGATCCGCGAGAACACCCCGCCGCCGGCCGCCATACCCGGCCTGCCCCAGAACGGCGCCCCGCGCGGCGCCGACGGCCGTCCGCAGCCGGGCCTGTTCGCCTCGGCCCCGACCGGCGCCGACCCGTTCGCCACCCAGCGTCCGGCCGCCCCCGGCCAGGACCCCTTCGGTCCCCCGGCGGCCCCCGGCGGGCTGTTCCCGGGCGCGCCGCAGCCCGCCCCCGGCGGCTCCCCGCAGGCCGGCCGCGACCCGGAGGCCACCGAGTTCACCCCGCTGCCGACCCCGGCCCCCGGCCCGGGCCCGGAGGCGGCCCGGCCCGCTCCGGGCGGTCCCGACGGACCGGTTCCGACCGGTTCCGCCGCGCAGCCCGCCCCCGCACCGAACCCCGCCCCGGCTCCGGCCAAGACCGAGCCGGCCGCCCCCGCCAAGGGCAAGGACAAGGGCAAGGGCAAGGGAGGCGGCGCCAAGAAGCTGGTCAAGCTCGGCGTCTACGCCGTCGGCGGCGTGCTCTTCCTCGGCGCCGCCGCGTACGGCACCGGCCTGATGCTCAACCAGTCGGACGTCCCCAAGGGCACCGTGGTGCTCGGCACCGACATCGGCGGCAACAGCCGTGACCAGGCGATCCACGCCCTGGACGAGTCGGTCGGCAAGGCCGGGCAGCAGCCGCTCAAGCTGAAGATCGGTGACCAGAGCGTCGACCTCGACCCGACCGTCGCCGGACTGAGCTTCGACACCACGGCCACCGTGGACGGCCTCGCCGCGCACAGCTACAACCCGGTCGACGTCATCAAGTCGCTCAAGGGCGGCACCAAGGCGGTCGCGCCGGAGGTCCGGGTCGACCGGGCCAAGCTCAAGGCGGCGCTGGACTCGCTGGCGGCCGGCTCGGGCCAGGGCCTGCAGGAGGGCTACGTCAAGTTCGGAGACAACGGCGACCCGGTCGTGGTGCCCGGCAAGGCCGGCCAGGCGGTGGACTCCAACGCCGCCCTGGACGTGGTCGAGCAGGCCTACCGCGACCGCGCCGCCGGCAAGCCGGACCAGCCGATCGCGCTGGCCGTCACGGCCGCCCAGCCCAAGGTCTCCACCCAGGCCCTGCAGGCCGCGGCCGACGGTCTCGGCAAGCAGGTCGCCAACGGCAAGATCCATGTCCTGGCCGGCGCCAAGTCCTGGGAATTCGGCGCCAAGACCGCCGCCAAGGCGCTCACGCTCGTCCCGGACGCCTCCGGCAAGATCGTGCCCAAGTGGGACCTCGACGCGCTGAGCTCGCAGCTGAACGGCGTGTTCGACAAGGTGAAGGTCAAGAAGAACGGCCAGACCGGCACGATCACCCCACAGGACGTCGCGGACGCCGTCACCTCGCTGTTCGACAAGACCGGCGACAAGGACCGCACCTTCAAGTTCACCGTCGCCTGACGGACCGGACACGAACGAGGGGCGGGACCGCCTGCCGCAGTACCGGCAGG
>NZ_JBHVVI010000073.1:0-47893 GCF_042883685.1 Kitasatospora sp. NPDC058190 | reverse complement strand
CAGATCCTGAGTCTCGACACCTCAAGATCTGCACAGGGGACGGCGTGTACTGCGTCAGGCGCTCCTCAGCGACCCACAGATGGAGCAGAAGAGCCCCAAATACGCTCTACGCGTTCGCGCGGGACACGACGAACACGTCGACCTGCTACGGACGCTGCGCCAGCATATGGCCCCCGCTGCTCACCACCGGCGCCACGGCCAGCCCGGGGGTCAACAGCAGCCACCTCGTCGCCGACACCCTCGAACACCTTCCCGACCAGCTCACCGCCAGCCGGAGCATCTACGTCAAGGAGGCCACCCGCCACCTCGAACAGGCCGGTTGGGACAAGCAGGTCACCGACACGCACACACGCCTGACGCCGGCAGGTGAGCACGCCGAGCTGGCCGGCCTGTCCCTCCAACGGCACCCTGAGCCGTGGCAGGGCGAGGAGTTCGAGCAGTTCGCGGAGACGATCACGATGTGGGGCGGCCCGAAGGGCAGCGCCCGCTGGGAGGCCAAGTTCACCCGGGACACGCCCCTGCACCTGGTAGCCGCAGCCACCCGCTCGCTGGTGACGCCGTCCCCGGTCGAGCGCTACCGCGACGACCTCGACCTGGCCGTCCTGCCCTACCTCGCCAGCCCTGACCGCTCACGCTCGACCCGCGCTGCCGCTGCTCGCGCCACCAGCACTACCACCGCCGCCGGTCACGGCGCCGCCGTCGTCGTTGCCCCGCCCGCAGCCGCTCAGCGCGATGCCGCAGCCGTCGCGAAGAAGCGCTGATCGGCCCGACCCGGCCGACGCGGCACCCACCGGCACGGCCCTGGGCCGCGGTACACCGAACAGGCGTCAACCCCACTGCGGACACCGGCCGCAGACTTGGAGCCCCAGCTGTACTTCGCCCCGTTCAACGACCACGTCTACGACCTCGACCTCGACGAACTGGACCCCGCCGACGAGCAGACCTCCCGCGCTCTCGCCCGGCTGGGCGACTGGGAGGACCCGTGCATCGTGCTGGCCGGCTACGATCAGCCCCGCGACCGGCAGCCGGGCCGGTGGGACTACTTCTATCTCGCGCACGACGAGCAGATGGCCGCCCAGGGCAGGCCGTTCTTCCTCGGTGTCCACCTGGAACGCGACACCGACGCCCGGCTGGTGCGCGTCGCCGTGCGCGAGTCGGCGATGCCGGACCTGGCCGAGGCGTGGCTCATTGCCCGGGGTGCCGACCCGACACAGCTTCGGGAGCGCATGCAGCGCAGCGAGTACCGCGCCGCCGACGCCGAAACCGAGGCGGCGCAGGACCTGCTGCGCCACTCCGGCACGCGCTTCGACGTCCACGACTCGGCCTCTTCGCCGGGCGCGCTGTACGTGACCTGGGTGATCGCCACCGACAACGAGGCACCCGACCCTGCCCGTCCGGTCGCTGTCTTTGTCGGGCACCGGCAGGCCGACAGTGAGGCGTTCACCCTCCGGTACGGGCACTTCGCCAGCATCGAGGACGCCTATACCTGGAGCCGCCTTCCCAGCGAACCCCTGCCGCGGCCCGGCCAGCCCGGTACGTCCCGCGCCGACGCCGCCCGCCTCGACCGCCGCCCGGCCGGTCTGACCGAGGCCAGCGGACTGGACGACCCACCCACCCCGCCAGCACACCGGTCCGGACCCGAACGCAGCCGCTGAGCCCGAAGGGAACTCCCCCGATCACCACCGACCCCAGCCCGAGCACCCCCCTCGACGTCGCCCCCCGGTACCTCGCTGGCGCAAGCAGTCGGACCAGCCCCATCGCCCGAGCCGTCCTGGTCCTCGACTGGCGGCAGGACTGCAACCGCGAACTCGGCCAGACCTTCGTCAGCAGTCCCGACCACCGCTTCCGGATCGGGATGGGCCAGCTCGAACCCGGCGCCTGGTGGCGGATCACCGCCGCCCGCGCAGCCGCCGCCCGCGCTCGCACCGGCAGTCCGGTCGCAGCAGCCGCCGGACGCACGACGACCGTCGTCGTGTCCCCTCCCGCCGTCGCCTCCGCAACCACCGTCCCGCACGGCAAGCGCCGCTGAGCCGGCCAAATCACGCCGCTCCACCGTCGGCAGTGTTGGCGCGGACACCGACCCAACCAACGCGCCACCGTGTGCAAGGTCCTCCACAACGCCCAACTCCTGCACCGCAACAGGCCAGAAGCGCACACGACTTCGCGCACCTGCCCGAGCGCGAGGCGTATCTCGCGCACTTCATCGACCGCCTCCCCGAGGGTGCGGCGATCGACATCAAGACCCTGGCGCGCGAGCAACCCCGTTACGGACAGCAGGCGGTGCGCAAGGCACTGAAGGCCCTGTGCGACGCCGGGCACCTCAGGCGGGAGCTCGAGAAGGTCGGCGAGGGGATCACCCGGTGGGTGTGGCGCACCTTCTTCTCCCGCACTCCGCACGCCGAGTCGTGGTGGCGGAACTTCCTCGGCAGCCGTGACCGCAACCGCCTGACCGGCGGCGCCGCCGACCCCGAACCCGGGCCGCCACCGCGCTCGGAGGCGTACCGCGCCCTGGCGGAGCTGGGCAACGCCGACAAGCGGCTGATGCTCTCCGCCAAGGACTGCGAGGCGTTGGAGCCACTCGCCGCCGAGTGGTTCGCGCGACGCGTGACGCTGGACCGGTTCCTGCACATGATGACCAACGCCCTGCCGCACAGCGTCGCCGCGCCGGGCCCGTTCGTCCGGAGGCGGCTGGTGGACAGGATCCCGCCCGAGCCTCCGGCGGCCCCGGCCGTCGTCCCGAGGCGCGACGGCTGCCGCGCGCCGGTCACGCGCGCCGGTGCGCCCTGTCACCGCTGCACCACCGCCCAACCGGGCGTGGCGCGGCCGGAGGTGCCCCAGCCGCCCCGGCCAGGAGCAGCTGGGCCGCCCGGTGTCCGCGAGCGCATGATCGCCGAGGCCCGTGCCGTCGTCAGCAGGGCCCGCGAGTTCGGAGCCCTTGGACAGGGAGGCCGGGAACGCGGGGAACGGGAACGCGGGGGCCGAGAGGCGCCGGCCCACCTCTCGGCGGTACAGGATCCACCGGCGGCCCCGGCTTCACGGAGCATGAGGTCCGTGCAGGTCAGCCGAGTTGATGAACAGCGCCCGGGAGGGCCGCCCGGCGGCACGCGGTAGCGCCCTGCCAACGGTGCGCGGTGCGGCGAACGATCGTTCCGTCTCGATCAAGTCCGATGGGCCTGCTGACATAGCGTCATGTGCGAGGGCGACCGCCGCCCGGTCGCCCAACCCCGTCGGCGGGTTGCGGGGAGCACCGGTCGGCTCGCCCGCTTCCTCCGTCGCTCCGGGCCCGCCCGGTGCGCTCACGCTGACGATCGGACAGACATGCACATGTTGGGGAGACTCCGCCGGACGCTGCGCCAGGCAGTGGGGGGCCTGGTTCTGGCACTGGCGGTCACGGCCGGCCTGCTGTGCCCCGCTGGAACGGCCTCGGCGTCGACCGGCGACGGCTCCGTGAGCCACGTCTGGCTGAACCTGGGCCACGCTCCCAGCCCGAACCTCCGCATCTCCTACTCGACCTTCCTGGCGAGCCTGCGCGCCGCGGTCGGCAACTCCCTGCAGGGGGTGGAGGTCGCCCAGGCCGCCTCGCAGAACGAAGGGGTCGTCCGAGTCTCACTGAGCGCCGTCGACGACCACGGGACCGAGCGGGCGGTCGACCTGTGGATCAACCCGGACAACCTCTACCTGGTGGGATACTCACCCCAGGCGACGCCCGGCGTTTCCTACATCTTCAACGACATCCATGCCAGCGCGGCCATCCCCACCGCACGGCAGAACCTGCCGTTCGGCGGGAACTACAACTCCCTGGTCGGCGCGGCCCACCGCGACCGTTCCAACACCCCCATCTCGTTCTCGAGCATCCGCCAGGCCGTCCTCGACCTGGCCAACCAGCGGTCGGCCGGCAGCAACCAGCAGACGACCGCCCGCGCCCTCCTGCTGCTCATCCAGTTCACCTCCGAAGCCGCCCGCTTCAACGACCTCGAGGGCGTCTTCCGCAACGTCCTGGCCGACTGGGGCAACTCGGGCAGCGGCATTCCCTCCTGGCTCCAGCAGATGGAGAACAACTGGGGCACCCTCTCCAACTTCTTCTGGAACGACCTCGGTTTCGGCAACAACCCCCACCCGGCGCCTCTGACCATCGGTGGCATTCGCATCAACAACGCGAGCGACGTCCGGCGTTACGTCAGGACCGTGCTGACTCCGGTGGTCGGCACCTCGTTCAACCCCGGGCACCAGGAGCTCTGACCCCGCCCCTCCGCACGCGCCGCTCGGACCACCGTCCGGGCGGCGCGTGCAGCAGGGCGAACGGACTGCTGGCGAAGGACGACAGCGCCCCCTCACGCCTCCGGCGGTGTGTACCGGGCCCGCGCGGTCACGGCCAGCAGGGTGAGGGGGACCGCGGCCGCCGCGGCGGCCGTGAAGAGGGCCCGGTAGGCGTGGTGTTCGGCCAGGGTGGCGCCGAGGGAGGAGCCCACGGCGCTGCCCGCGAACAGGGCGGCGACGAAGAGGGCGACCGAGGTGCCACGGGCAGCCGGCGCCAGGGACGTCGCCCAGGTCTGCAGCGAGGAGTGGAAGAACGACCAACCGCCGCCCAGCAGTACGGCGGCCAGTGCGATGCCCGGGACGGACAGCGTGATGGCGGCGACCAGGAAGCCGAGCACCATCATCGTGCCGCCCGCCGCATGGGCCCTCACCCCACATCACGCTGCCGAACCACCACCAATGCCGGAGCCCGCCCATAGCCACCCCTATCGCCGACCGCACCACCACCTCCACAAACCCGTACGCCACCGTCCTCAGTACGCCGCGCGTTCCTACGCTGCTCGCCGGCACCCTGATCGGGCGGATGCCGGGCGTCATGGCTCCAACTCTGGTCCTGCTGGCCCAGACTCGTGCCGGCACCGGACTCGTCACGGCAGGTGTCCTGTCAGCCCTGCAGGCCATCACCGCCGCCCTCAGCCAGCCTGTGCTCGCCAGGGTGGCCGACCGATACGGTCACCGAACCGTCCTGACCGCCAGCACCGCGGCCACCACACTGGTCTTCCTCCTCCTCGCGGCCATGCCCGCCAGCGAGTTCCTCACCGGCATACTCGTCGCGCTCTCCGGGCTCCTGGCTCCGCCGGTGCAGTCCTGCCTGCGAGGACGCTGGACCACGCTGGTCCCCGACCACGCGATCGGCTGCGCGCATGCCCTCGACAGCTCCCTGTCCGAGATCCTCTACATCGCGGCGCCACTGACCACAGCTGCGGCCGTCTACGGCACCGGCCCGGCCAGCGGTTACCTCCTCGCAGCCGGACTCGGCGTCATAGGCACTGCCGTCCTGTCCGTCGCCCCCTCTGTGCCCGCCACCCGCTCCACGTGGGCCCGCCACTCACTCGGCCCGCTCCGTTCCGCCGACCTGCTGTGGATCATGTCCATCCACGCATGCCTGGGCGCTTCGGTCGGCACGGTGACCTTGGCCGGACTGCTGGTCTCCACCCACAGCGGTCAGCCCTCCACCTCCGGCCTCGTTCCCGCCCTCTACGCCGTCGACGCCCTCGTCGGGGGCCTCATCTTCGGTGCGCGGCGGTGGCCGGGAACACCTGCACGCCGCCTGGTGATCGGCTTCGTCCTGATGGCCGTCAGCTGGCTGCCCGCCGCCGCCTGCTCCACCCCCTGGGGCGCGGCACTCGCCGCCATCGTCCCCGGCGCAGCAATGACACCCACCCTCGTCTGCGGCTCCGACCTGCGCCACGAGCATGTCATCGACGGCCAAGCCGAGGCATCCGGCTGGGTCATCGCGGCCACGGGGTTCGGAAGGGCGATCGGCGTAGCACTTGCCAGCCACTGGCCCACCACCTGGTGGCCAGCTGTCTACGCGGCCTGCGCGCTGCCAACCGCGGCGCTGTGGCTGCACCGTCCCCGCACCCGCTCACGCCCAGTCTCCCGTACCCCGTGACACGACCAACCCATGGCTGGGCGGACCGACGCCGACGCCGTTACGACCCACGGCCGCTGACGCCCCGACGAAACTTCCGCTCGACCGCGGTGAGAGCGTCAGCGGCGGTTGACGCTGAAGCCGCTGTCGCGGAGAGCGGCGGTCCACACGTCCCGGTCGAACCACTTCGTGATGTCCGGCACGTGTGCGGAGATCGCCTCCATGCGCGCGTCCCAGTCGTGGCCAGATGGCCCGCGGCTGCCCTCGCATCCAGGGCAGCCGTCCTCGCCGTGGATGTGGCCGGCCGTCCAGGCGTTCACGGCGACGTTGATGATCACCGAGTACAGGTCGCCGCCAGTCTCGGTCAGCGAGTCGGGGACGCCTGCCAGGATCAGCGCCAGTTCCGGGTTGTTGACCGGCGGCATCGGCGCCTGCCCGGCCCCGCGTGCGTCGCTGCTGGCCTTGAAGTCCTTCTGCTGCTGGGCGATGATGTCAGCCAGCCTGGTCGCGTCGAAGTACCGCCAGGCGGAACGGACCTGGATGCCCAGCTGCTCGGCCACCGTGGTCATGTTGCGCTCGATGGTGTCCTCGACCGTGCCCGGGCGCACGGTGACACCCCTGCGGGCCAGCTCGACCAGCGGCTGCGCGACGGCTTCCTTGAATGCTTTGGTGTTCCTCACCACAGCAGGTTAGAGCCTTACGAGCAGGCCAGGACCGAGCACCTGGAAGACCTGCTCTGCCCCTGCGGCGAGCGGTTCGAGACCCACAACCTCTGCTGCGGCAACCCCGCACGACCTCGTCGGAGTGCCGTACGGCAGCCCACCGGGTCGCAGCTGCCCGCTCGAGGACCGCCCGGACCACCAGCGCGGCAGCGACCCCGGGCCTGCCGGCATCCCATCCTCACCGGCGAGCGCACCGCGCCGCCGCTCACACCGCCGTATAGCGAGGAACACCCGATCGCCACCTACATCGACGTCACACCCCGCTATCTCGCCGGATACGCGGGCGACGGTCCCGTCCTCTCGCCGTTGGTCCTCGCGTACAACTGGGACCACAGCTACAACCGCGACCTCGACCAGACGTTCGTCTCCAGCCCTGACCATCGTTTCCGTATCGGTCTCAACCAGCTTGACCCCGGAGCCTGGTGGCGGATCTCCGCCGCCCGTGAACCCCTCGACGTGCCGCAGTGGCAGGCCGGTTTCTCCAAGGACACCCCGGCCGAGCTGATTGCCGCGGTCACCGACAAGCTGCACTACAACCGGCACACGATCGACTGGACGGGGGAGACGCACCCCGCGCTCAAGCAGGGCGCGTTCGGCGCGCTCGCTATCGCGGACGCGCTCGCCGCCGCCGGATGGCGCGAGCTGCAGGACACCGCCGGAGTACGGCGCTTCGAAACGGCAGACGGGCTGGCCCGCGCCGAACTGCGGCCCGACGCCGACCCGCTCGACCTGATGGCCCACCCCGCACTCCACGTCGAGGTCGGCCCCGCAGACGCCGGGATCCCCTACTGGCAGGCCCTGTTCACCGCCGACACCCCCGCCCTGGTCACCACCGCATTCGTCCAGGCCCTCACCGACCCCGCGCCGCTGCGACGGGACGCGGACTGGATGGACGAACACCTCCTCGCACACCTCGGCCGAGGCGACGCCGACACCGCAGAGGACACGGCGGCGCAGCTGCCGTTCACCGACGAGGACATCCGCAAGGCCACCGCCCGAGTCCTCTCGACCGCCCTGGAATGGGCCGACTACAACCCACCGGACGACATCTGGGAGGTCTTCGCCGACGCGGCCATCCCCAGCCGGGGCGTCCCCTTCAGGGACCTACCCAAGGACCAGGCAGCCCTCGCCACCCGCCTCGTCATCGACCTGGTCGTGGACGCAGCCGACCGCACCGAACTGCTCGTCGACCTGCCGGCCATCCGCCTGGAACCCCGAACGTCGACCACCAAGACTGCGGACCTCTCCGATCTGGAGCTGTCCGGCCTCGGCTTCACCAACGCCGACCTGTACGCCGCCGCGGCCGACGTCTGCGAGCACCAGATCCACTGGGGAGACGACCCATCGGGCATCGCCGAACTCCTCCACGACGAGGCCATCGCCAGCACCTCCGGGAACACGGCCACCCAGCTGACCTGGTGCGACCTCGAACCCGCTGCCCGAGAACAGGCCCACAAAGCCGTACACGCCTACATCGCGCTCGCAGGCGAGAGCACCCACGCCCTCTTCACGCCGCGCGATCAACTCCGCGCCGCCCCACTGGTCACGGCCAGCCCGGTCTTCCTCGCCGGTCCCGGCCCTGCCGGCGAATCCATTTAACCCGGAAGACCTGCAGCTCCGGCAACAAACCCCCTGTTTCGCCTGCCCATGTGATTGTGAGCCAGGCATGATACCTCACGGCAGCAAAAAGAGCTAGATATTGTTGCGCATATCACGCTGGTGGTGGTCGCGTTCGGGCGGTGCGGGGTGTTCCTGAGCAGGCTCAAGGACCCAAAAGATGCTAGGTGGACACCCACCACGCCGTTCACTCGGTTCACCCCCGTCGGCGGGGGAGAACCCGGCCAGTCGAGCAGTCCCCGGATCGGACGATGGATCACCCCGTGTGACAGCGCCCTCCGCGCCCTGCTGCGGGCCACCCCCGCGTCGGCGGGGATAGCATGCGCCGGACCGCGATCGAGCTGCACGCCAGCGGACCACCCCCCGCGTTGGCGGGGAGCACTTCCTGGGCCGTCGCCACCGCGCGCTGCTCGTTGGACCACCCCTGCGTCGGCGGGGAGAACTTGTCTCTGATTCACATAAAGCCACTGGTGACCGTGCTCCCCGCCGCCGCGGGGGTGATCCGTTCCTGGCGGACGTGGAGACCCTGGGTATCAAGTGCTCCCCGCCGACGCGGGGGTGGTTCGTAGGTCTTCCGCCACATGGCGCAGGTGGGCCACCCGCGCCTGCTCCGAGCTCAGGGCGGCCCAGCCGCTTCACCTCATCAGACGTTGTGGTCGTAAACGACCGTCACGGGCGCGTGGTCGGACCACCGTTCGGCGTGCGTGTCCGCGCGTTCGACGTAGGCCTCTACCGCCTTGGCAGCGATGCCCGGCGTTGTACAATGCAGGTCGATCCGCCAGCCGGAGTCGTTGTCGAAGGCGCGGCCGCGGTAGGACCACCAGGAGTAGGGGCCGGTGCGGTCGGGGTGGAGGGCGCGGACGACGTCGACGTAGCCGGCCTCGTCGTAGACGCGGGAGAGCCAGGCGCGTTCCTCGGGGAGGAAGCCGGCGGACTTCTGGTTGGCCTTCCAGTTCTTGAGGTCCTCGGGGCGGTGGGCGATGTTCCAGTCGCCGCAGACCACGACCTCGCGGCCGTCGGCGGCGGCGCGGGCGCGCAGGGCGGTGAGGTGGTCGAGGAATTCCGCCATGAAGCGTTCCTTCTCGTCCTGGCGCTCGGTGCCGACTTCGCCGGAGGGGAGGTAGAGGCTGGCGATGGTCAGGCCGGGCAGGTCGATTTCGGCATATCTGCCCGAATCATCGAATTCCTCCGACCCGAATCCGATGGCGGTGCGCTGCGGCTCCTGGCGGGAGAGGACGGCGACGCCGGCCCGGCCCTTGGCGACGGAGGGGGCCCAGACCGCGTGCCAGCCGTCCAGGTCGCGCAGTTCGACGGGCAGCTGCCCGGGCTCGGAGCGCACCTCCTGGAGGCAGATCACGTCCGCCTCGGTTCCGGCCAGCCATTCGACGAAGCCCTTCTTGGCTGCCGCCCGGATTCCGTTCACATTCACACTCGTCACCACGATCACCCGGGCAGCCTACCGACTGGCCTCGCCCGCGCCGAAGCGTGACGCGCTGCCGCAGGCGGTGTCGGGCCGCCGGAAAACAGCTGTCGTGAACGCGGCATGAATCTCCGCGACGGCCGCATCAAGCTGCGGCATTGGTCTTGACCATCTCCGGACGCAACACCTAGGGTCGCTTACTGCAAGGACCTTTAATAAAGAAGGACGGATAAAGGCCCGCTCTCCCACCTGCCGCAACAGCGGGCAGCGGGCCGGGGATCCGCCCTCCTTGTCAGGGCGGACAGAAGCAGGGTGGAGGACACGGTGGGAACGACAGGACAGCTTTCGCCGGTGCCGGAACCGAAGTACTGGCACCTGCGCACGGTGCTGCTGCGGGCCATCGACTCGGAGTTCTCCACCGGCCAGGTCCTGCCGAACGAGCGCGAGCTCGCCGCCCGCTTCGGGGTGGCCCGGGCCACGCTGCGACAGGCGCTCGACCAGCTGGAGCTGGAAGGCCGCCTGGTCCGCCGCCGGGGGATCGGCACCCTGATCGCCGCCCCGCGGGTCGGCGTCCCGGTGAACCGGCAGGAGGAGGGCTGGCCCGGCGCCGGCCGCAGCCAGGCCTGGCGCACGGTCGACTGCGCCACCGCCCCCGCCTCCGCGCAGCTGGCCAAGAACCTGGGCATCGCCGAGGGCGCCACCGTGCACACCGTCCGCCGGGTCCGACTGGTCGAGGGCCGTGCGATGGCCTGCGAGTCGCTGCACGTCCCGGCCTCCGCACTTCCGCACCTGCCCGGCTTCCGGGCCGAGAGCGACCGCGCCCGTTCGGTGCTGCGCCAGCTGGAGCGACTGGAGGTGGACGGCGAGTCCCGCGCCGTCGAGCTCGGTGTCGCCGAGGCCGAGGAGGCCCTGCTGCTGGAGCGCCCCCCGGGCACCCCGGTGCTGGTCATGACCACCCAGTACGCCTCGGCGGGCCGGCTGGTGGCGCTCGCCGTCGCCACCTACCGGGCGGACACCTGCAAGCTGACCTTCGGCGAGGCCGGCCTGGTCGAGGTCACCCCGGTCGGCGCGGCGGCCGAGGTCCGCACCGCCTCCTGAACCATTTCCCGACACCCTCGGGCAACGGCCCGGGCGCCCGAGTGGCGTCCGGGCCGTCGCCGTTGAGTGGGGTAGGGCGTGTCTGACAATTCGCGTCGCGCACCCGGCGGGAATTGTCAGACACGCCCGAGGTCTGCGTGCGGAGCCGGTCAGAGACGGGGCGGGTCGACGGCGAAGAGCTGGTCCTCGACGTGGTCCAGGGCGACCCGCAGGGCGCCCATCGCGACGACCTCCGAGCCCAGCGCCGCCAGCGCCACCTCGGGGGCGCGCAGGGTGAACTGGGCCAGCCGCTCACGCAGCGGCTCCAGCACGCCGTCCAGTCCGGCGGCCCAGCCGCCGATCACCACCAGCTGCGGGTCGATGGCCAGCACCAGCGCCGCGACGCCCTGCACCAGGCGGGTCAGGAAGCGGTCCATGGCGACCTTGGCCACCTCGTCGCCCTCCCGGGCCAGCCGCAGCACCCGGGCGACCGCTGCCTCGTCCAGCGGGTTGAGCGCCTTGCCGGTGGTGGAGAGCAGCCTCTCCGGGGTGACCTCCTGGCCGAGCAGGTGCAGCGCGCCGATCTCGCCGGCCGCGCCGCCGTAGCCGCGGTGCAGCTTGCCGTTGATCAGCGAGCCGGCGCCGGGGCTCAGGCCCGCCATCACGAAGACCACGTCGTCGGCGCCGAGTGCCGCGCCCTGCCAGTGCTCGGCGATGGCGGCGAGGTTGGCGTCGTTCTCGATCAGGACCGGGCAGCGGAACGAGCGCCGCAGCCGGGCACCGAGGTCCAGGCCGGTCCAACCGGGCATCGCGGTGCCGAGCTGAACGGTGCCCTCGCGGTCCACGATGCCGGGGGTGCCGATGCCGACGGCCCACAGGTTGTCCCGGGAGATCCCGGCCTTGCGCAGCACCTCGGCGACGGCGGTGCGGACGGCGGCGAGCCGGTCCTCGGCGTCCAGGGTCTCGTCCACCGGCTTGAAGTGACTGCCCACCACCTCGCCGGTGAGGTCGGCGAGGATGACCCGGATGTCGTGCACGCCGATCTCGATGCCGAGGATGTGCCCGGCCTCGGCGCGGAAGCGGAACCAGCGGGCCGGGCGGCCGCGGCGGCCGGTGCCCGACTGGCCGTCCTCGCGGGGCTGTTCGACCTCGGCCACCAGTCCGGTCTCGACCAGACCCTCGATCACGCCCTCGACGGTCGGCCGGGAGAGCCCGGTCTCGCCGACGAGCTGAGTGAGGGTCACGGAGTGGCCGGCCCGCAGCGCCCGAAGCGTGACCGCGGCGTTGATCCGCCGCAGCAGCGAGGAGTCTCCTCCGGTGAGCCGATCCGCCAATGCGATGCCCTTCGCCGTTCGCGCGACTGCCCTGGCGCGCGGTGTCGAGTGCGCGGAGCCCACAGAATGGCCCGCGGGGAGGTGCCCCCGGAACGCGGTACGGGCGGCGCGAGGGCCGCCCGCGCGAGGGCCCGGAGCACATGCCGGAGCCTACCCGGGGACCGCCCTGCGGGGCGAGGATTCCCGCAGCTCATCCGGGCTTCGGTATCGAAATGGTACGGATCGGGTGGTGGCGTGTGATCCGGGCTCCACGAGTCACTCACGGGTCGCCCGCATCAGGGTCTCCGGGACGTCACCGCCCGCTCCCGGACGGCCGGTACGCGGGAGCCCCGGGCCTCACCGCCCGCCCCCGGACGGCCCGCGGCCCGGGCGTGGCCCCCTGCCCACCAGCTGACCGCACGGGCCGGCCGGGCGCACCGCCCGGAACGAGCGCACCGCCCGGAGCCCCCGCACCGACCAGCGCGAGCGCACCGACAGCAGCGAGCCGACGCTCAGCCAGGAGCACGCCGACAGCGCGCTGAGGACCGAGCCGGCCGAGCCGATCGACAGCACGCTGCCGACCGACCCGACGGAGAGCACCGAGCCGACCGAGCCGATCGACAGCAGCGAGCCGATGGAACCGATGGAGGCGATCGAGCCCAGTGAGGCCCGGGAGCGGATCGAGCGCACGGAAGCGACCATGGGCCCGATGGTAGCCGCGGCTCGGCAGCCGTGGCTCGGCGTCAGTCCACTCGGGCGGCGAACAGCCGCTGCCCCAGCAGCCCCATCGGGTGCCCGTCCTCCGGCAGCGTGAGCACGGTCGGACAGCCGGCCGCGGTGAGCGCGGTCCGCCAGCGTTCGGCCGGGTGGGCGGTCAGGCCGCGGGCGTCGCCGGTGATCAGCACGTCGAGCTGTTCGACGGTGGGCGCGAGCAGCAGCAGCCGGCCGCCGGGGGAGAGCAGGTCGACCAGGGCCGGGACCTCCTCCTCGGGCCGTCCGGTCGCGGTGGCGACCACGACGTCGTAGCGGCCGCCGTCGGGGGCGAGGTGGTGCTCGGCGTTCTGTCGGGGGCGGGCGGCCAGGGCGCGGGTGATCGCGGTCTCGGCGCCGTCGCGGTCGAGTTCGAGCACCCGCAGCGGCTCCGTCCCGTCGTGGGCCTCGGCGGTGCCGCGCACCAGGGCGCCGACGGCGGCGCCGAGGTAGCCGCGGGAGGCGGCCCAGCGGACCGGGGCGGCGGCCGGACGGGGCGCCTCCTCGCCGGTGATCAGCCGGGGCAGTCGCAGCGCGCCGCGCCGTGCCCGGTCGAGGGCGGCGGCCGGGCCGAGCCCGTCGGCCCAGGCCTCGACGGCGGGGCGCCAGGCGTCGCGGACCTCGGCGGCGGTGAGTTCGGGCGCGCCGTGGAAGGTCGGGCCCTGGGCGCCGCCGTCCTGGCGGGCGATCAGGCCGTGCCGGGCGAGGGCGTCCAGCCAGCGGCCGACCCGGGGGCGCTGGGCGGGGGTGACCAGGGCGGTGGCGAGGAGCTCGGGCTCGGAGCAGCCGTGCGCGGGGTCGGTGAGGACGCCGGCCTGCTGGAGGGCGTGCAGCAGCGAGGTGAGGACGGCCCGGTCGAGGCGGGCGCCGAACTCGGTGACCTGCTCGGCGGTGACGCCGATGCTGTGCTTCCAGGCGGCGGCGGTGGCGGCCTCCGCGTCGGCGCGCAGCCGGCGGTCGGCGGCCTCGGCTTGGCTGTGCGGGGCGCGGACGTGGGCGAGGACGGCGCCGAGCGCGTCGACGGCGGCGTACACGTCGTCCTGGCGGGGCTCGGGTCCGACGTGCAGGACCAGCCGCAGCGCGCTGAGGTCGTGCTCGGTGAGGCCGGGTTGCCGGCTGAGTCGCCAGAGCAGGGCGGAGGGCAGGCTGAGGTGGGTGGTGCCGTTGGCGGCGAGGGCGGCGAGCTGCTCGTCGGCCCGCTGGTCGGGGTCGGCGCAGTGCACGGTGCCGCCGGCCAGCAGGGTGGCCAGGGCGAGTTCGACGGCGAGGTCGGTGGCGGGGTGCAGCACGGTGTGCCGGATCGGCGGCGGGCCGAGGACGCCCGCCCAGTGCCG
Source organism: Kitasatospora sp. NPDC058190 (assembly GCF_042883685.1). Lineage (NCBI taxonomy): Bacteria > Bacillati > Actinomycetota > Actinomycetes > Kitasatosporales > Streptomycetaceae > Kitasatospora > Kitasatospora sp. NPDC058190. Next base: position 33,749 of record NZ_JBHVVI010000073.1, on the reverse strand, counting down.
GAGCCGCTGTTCGGCGGTGCGGGCGGCGGAGGGCGGCAGCGCGGCGTGTTCGGCGACGCGTTCGGCGAGGGCCCGGGGCAGGCCGCCCGGCGGGGAGACGCCGAGCAGCAGGCCGATGCCGCTGATCGCGCGCCCGTCGGCGACGACGGCGGGCCGGTCGCCGAGCTCGCGCAGCGCGCTGACCAGCGCAGGAGTCGAGGCCAAGGTGATCACTCCGGGGTGCAGGGGAGAAGCCGCACTACTGAACCATGCGTCCGGGCCGGAAGCGGCCGCCTACGGGTCAAAATTCCGTAATGATTTTCATATCGGCCAGCCAAGCGGGTGGATCGATCCCGGTACGAAGGTGCCGGAACTTCACATTCCGGGACCCTTGCGCGATCCCTTGACAGGTGGTTCGGGTGCTGGATTACTTGGCCTGGGCTTGCCCTGACCGAACGATCGGTCGGGCCTCCTGGATCGGCCGACCTGCGAAGGAGCGACGATGACCGCCAGTGCACCCGACCCGCGTCGACGTCTGGGGGAGCCGATTCCACCCGCACTCCTGGACGCCGGGGAGCGGATGAGCGTCGACGAACTGCGCGCCCATCAGCTCGACAGGCTCCGGGCCACCCTCCGGCACGCGTACGACAACGTCGAGCTCTACCGCCGCAAGTTCGACGCGGCCGGCGTGCGCCCCGAGGACTGCCGCACCCTGGACGACCTCGCCCGCTTCCCCTTCACCACCAAGGCCGACCTGCGCGAGGGCTACCCCTTCGGCATGTTCGCCGTCCCGATGGAGCGGGTCCGCCGGATCCACGCCTCCAGCGGCACCACCGGGCGCCCGACCGTGGTCGGCTACACCGAGAACGACCTGTCCATGTGGGCCGACGTGGTCGCCCGCTCGATCCGCGCGGCCGGCGGCCGGCCCGGCGACAAGGTGCACATCGCCTACGGCTACGGGCTGTTCACCGGGGGTCTGGGCGCGCACTACGGCGCCGAGCGGGCCGGCTGCACCGTCATCCCGGCCTCCGGCGGCATGACCGCCCGCCAGGTCCAGCTGATCCAGGATTTCCGGCCCGAGATCATCATGGTCACCCCGTCCTACCTGCTGACCCTGCTGGACGAGTTCGAGAAGCAGGGCGTCGACCCGCGCGCCAGCTCGCTGAAGGTCGGCATCTTCGGCGCCGAGCCCTGGACCGAGGAGATGCGGCGCGAGATCGAGGACCGACTCGACCTGCACGCCGTCGACATCTACGGCCTCTCCGAGGTGGTCGGCCCCGGCATCGCCCAGGAGTGCGTGGAGACCAAGGACGGACTGCACGTCTGGGAGGACCACTTCTACCCGGAGGTCGTCGACCCCTTCACCGACCGGGTGCTGCCGGAGGGCGAGGGCGGCGAGCTGGTCTTCACCTCGCTCACCAAGGAGGCCCTGCCGGTCATCCGCTACCGCACCCGCGACCTCAGCCGGCTGCTGCCCGGCACCGCGCGGCCGTCCTTCCGGCGGATGGAGAAGGTCACCGGGCGCAGCGACGACATGATCATCCTGCGCGGGGTGAACGTCTTCCCGACCCAGATCGAGGAGATCCTGCTGCGCACCCCGGGCGTCGCCCCGCACTTCCAGCTGCGGCTGACCCGGCAGGGGCGGCTGGACCACATGACGGTGCGGGTCGAGGCCCGCCCGGAGGCGCCGGTCGAGCAGCGGGAGGCGGCGCGGGCGGCCATCGTCCGCGCGGTGAAGGACGGCGTGGGCGTGACGGTCGCGGCCGAGGTGGTGGAGCCGTACACGCTGGAGCGCTCGGTCGGGAAGATCAAGCGGGTGGTCGACGAGCGGCGGTAGCCGGCGGGGTGGTCGAGGAGCGGCAGTGGTCGACGGGGCGGTCGACGGGCGGCCGCGGTGGCCGACGGGTGGTCGACCGGGCCGCTGTGGCGGGCCGCGGGGAGGTCGGAGGCGCACGGCTGTCCGGGGGGTGATGCCGTGCGCCTCCGACGTCTACAGAAATGTAGACGGCCATCCCGTGGGACGTCCAGCCGTGACCCGTTCGGCGCATCCGGATCGTGGCGCGGCCCGGAGCTCCCCGGGCTCCGAGGGGAGGGGGTGGACTCGGGACGGGACAACGCCTCAGGAGAGTCGACGCAGGAAGCAGTGCTGGTCGGTGGCCACGGCACCGCGGGACGCCTTGGCCTGCTCGCTGCCCAGACCGTAGTGGACGGCCCGTACCCCGCGGGCGGCGGCCTCCTCCACCAGGCGGTAGAAGAGCAGCTCGAAGTAGAGGGCCAGCTTGTGTTCGCGCTGGTAGGCGTAGTCGAAGCCGCAGTGCCGCGCGTACCAGCGGTCCTGGTGGCCGACCAGGAGGGCGAAGCCGCGGATGGTCGAGCCGGTGCGGGCGGTCAGCACCAAGGCGTCGTCGCCGTACAGCCGGTGGATCTCGTGGAGTTTTGCGGCGGCCTGCCCGGGCTCCAGCGCGACGCCGTACTTGTCGGTCAACTGGCATTCCAGAAAGGCCAGTTCGTCGATCTCCCGGACGTCCAGCGGGGCGAGGTCGATGCTCATCCGGTGTTCGGCCACGCGGCGCCGCTCGGCCTTGACGGAGACCTGGCGCTTGCGGGGCAGGGTGGCCAGCAGGCCCGCGAAGCCGTCTCCGGGGACGGGGAGCCGGCTGTAACGACCGGACCGGAAGGAGCGGTAGCCGCGGTCGGCGAGCACCGTGCGCAGCAGGGCGTCCTGCTCGTCGACGAAGAGGAAGGCGGCGCAGCCGGCCTCCAGTTCCACCGCGATGGCCTCGATCTCGGCCACCAGCGCCACCAGTTCGGCCTCGCCCGCCCGCGGATGGTGCAGGATCCGGGTGGTGCCGACGTGCCGGCCGCCCGCGATCAGTGCCGGCAGCAGGGCCTCGGCCGGGGCGGGCGGCTCGGCGAGGAGTTCCGCGAGGAGTTCGGTGGCACCCGGTTCTCCCGCGGCGGCCTGCCGCTCCAACAGGGTGTGCGGCCGTGCGGTGGGACCCCACCTGGTGGCCGCGTCGGCCCGGGCGGTGGCCACGGCGGCGAGCAGGGTGTCGCCGCGACGCAGCATCAGATAGCGCATCGGCACGCCGGCAACGCCCTCGACGACGTCGAGCCAGCGTCGACTGAGCAGGGCGTCCTCCGGCCCGAGGAGGGCGTCCCAGTCGGCGGGCAGTTCGGCGGCGTGCGCCACGCGGGAGATGGTCAGGGGGCCGTGGGCGGTGATCGTGTCGGTGTTCACCCGGCCATCCTCGAACGGCGGCGGCCGGCTTCTCCAGGGTTCGCGTGGCAGGAAGTTGAGCGGGCCGTTGACAGCTTCCTGCTCCGGTGTCCCGATGTCCGGTGAGCCGCGGACTGGCAGATTGAGGCCAGCGACAGACGGCGCCGTGTCGAACGGCCAGGACTTCGGGACGGTATGCGGATGATTTCTCTTGACAGCCCGGTACGAGCGAAGAAGGCAGCCGCTCGACGAGCCTTGGCGGACGACACCCGCTGCTATGCCAAGGACCGGGGCAGCCGGTTCATCTCGTTCCTGGACGAGTCCGGCCTGTTCGACGCGACCTTCGGCCGACCGCGGTTCACCCGGGAGCTCTTCGAACGGGTCGCCGAGCGGAAGCAGTTGTTCGTCGGGATCAACCCCGGCGGCACCGACCTGCAGGTGGGGCGGCTGCTCGACGCGATCCGCGGCCACGACTGGTTGCGCCCGGTGCGCAGCGGACACGCCGGCAACTGGGCGCCGATCTGGTCCGGGCGAGCCCCGTTGCTCGCCTACAACCGCGCCGCCACCGCGGACCTCGGGGTCGGCCGTCCGGTCATCCACGCGCTGGTGCTCACGGAGACCGCCGACCTCACCAAGGGCGACACGATCTACCGTCCGGGATCCCTGTACCGCGACGGCGAGTTGCACCCGCTGGACCTGGCGGCTCCGGCCGACCGGGGCGGTTGGCGGGAGCTGAGCCGCGAGGTGCCCCGCTTCGTCCCGTGGACCTGGGCGGAGCTGGACGGCGGCCGGGTCAACCTCGCGGACCTGCACTGCTCCGGGCTGCGGGCCGACGCCCCGGTCCCGGTGCTGGTGGAGGCCGAGCTGATCTGGCGCAACGCCGGGACGGTCCGCGGCTGGCTGGTCAACCTGCTGGAGAAGTACGGGCGTTCGGCCTTCCGCGGCGAACTCACGCCGCTCTTCGGTCGCGGTGTGGGGCGGGACGCCGCGGTCTGCGCGATCCGGGTCCGGGTCGACGGCGGCCGCTACCTGCTGTCCGGCGACAACGGCGCGACCTGGCAACCACTGGGCGGCGCCGAGGAGTTGGCCGACCTCTGCCTGCTTCCCTACCGGGTGGTGGCCGAGCCCGCGGTGGCCGAGCAGCTGGTGCGCTCCGCTCCCGCGATCACCCCGCTGCTCTCCAACCGGCTGTCCAGTCTGATCAGCGCCTACCTGGGCGTGGCCACCACCCTGCCGCCGGACGAGCTGGCAGCGGAGCCCTTCGCGTTGATGGTCGAATGGGGCGCTCTCGCGCAGGGCGGATACCCGCCCATGCGCCGAGGCTACTTCGCCTCCCGGAGCAACCAGCGCGCCATGCGTGGCATCGTCGGCGTCTTCGCCGCGGCCAACCGTCTCCCGCCGCTCGTGCACGTCATGCTGCCGCTGGCACCGTTGATCCTGCTGCCGTCCACCGCGGAGCCGGTCGACGCCGACCACTTGGCCGGTTTCTTCGCGGAGGTGGGCCGGCGTACGGCGGGGCTGGGCGACACGGTGCCCTTCGCGCTGGAACGGGCCGGCTCCGCCTATCAGGACTGGGGCGCTGCCGGGGCGGTCTCCGACTTCTACCGCAGCAAGTTCAGCGGGGCGCGCTCGGTGGAGACCCATGGCTCCGGCGCGGACACCGCGTTCACCATCGAGACCTCGCAGCTTCGCGAGCTGACCTTGCGTCAGGCGGGACTGACGGCGGCCACCCTGTTCGGCGCGTGGAAGGCGTAGCGCGGTCTCGGGGATTCGACACGGCATACGACAGGCAATACGGGCATGGCCCCGGGCGGAAGGTCGCCCGGGGCCATGCCCGTATCGGCTTTTCGTCGCGGTTCGGGAATGCCGGAGGCAATTCCGGTCCTGTCAGGAAGATGCAGCGGCGGGTGCAACTTGCTGGCCCGGCAGAGCCTGGAATCAAAACCCGGCACCTGCGAGATTTGAGGAGTCGCCGAGAACGCCGGAACACCGGAGCCGAAGGCGGCGAAATCCTGTGGAATCCCGATGAGTCGAGAGTGAGAAATCCTTCATGCGAAAGCTGCTGAGCGTCACCCGCCCGTCCACGGTCCGCACGGCCGCCGTACTGACGGCGCTCGGAATCGTCGCGGTGCCGTTCGCCGGAACCGCGAGCGCCGACGACACGCTGCCGACCACCACCACTGCCGTGACCACCACCGCCACCACACAGCCGGACATCCAGGGGTGGCAGTGACCGGGCGGGTGGATCAGCCGGCGGCGGTCCGGCCGAGGCCGGTGGAGCTGGTCGTCCGCAACGCCGCACAGGACGCGGCGACGGCGACGTCCCCGCTCGGTGCCTCCCGTCTGCTGTCGCTGCTGCCGGCGACCTGGCGGATCGACGTCGGCTTCGCCGACGGCGACGTGACCGTGCTGGTGCGGGCCGACGACGGCGTGACGGTGGAGCAGATCCGCCGGGCGGCGGAGCGGGCGCTGGCGGATCCCACCCTGGCCGGCTGGCGGCTGGTGTCCCGCCGTGGTCGATGACCGCAGGTCATATCCAGCCTCGCTCACGGGCCATGATCGCGACCTGGAAGCGGTTGGCCGCCCCGAGCCGCAGCATCACGTCGGCGACGTAACGCCGGAAGGTGCGGACCGAGATGCCCATCTGCCGCGCGCCGACCTCGTCCTTCTCCACCTCGGTGAGGATGCGCAGCACCATCAGCTCGTTGGTGCTCAGCTGCTCCTCCGAACCGGCCGGGTCGTCCCCCTCGGCCAGCGGCGCGGCGGCGTTCCAGACCTGGTTGAACAGCTCGATCATGTGGGAGACCAGGCCCGCCTGACGCACGATGAGCGCGCCGCGCGAGCTGTCGGCGGGGTCGACCGGAACGACGGCCACCGACCGGTCGAAGACGAGCAGCCGTTCCATGCGCTGCTCGACGGCTCGGATCTCCGCGCCGGCCTGGGTGAGTTCCCGCAGGTACCGACCGGTCGCCGGATCCGCCGTCGCACTGGTGAGCACCACGGTGCGCAGCGAGATCCCACGGCGCAACGCCCGCAGATCCAGCGGCCTGGCCGCCTCGATCAGGGCCGGGGTGAGCGGGCCGTCCGGTTGGAAGGCCAGGACCTCCCGGTGGGTGAAGAAGGCCAGATCGTCGATCCGGGCCCGGACTTCGGCCACGCTCTCCAGGCGCTCGATGTCGAGCGGGCTCTCCCGGTTCAGATCACCGTGCTGCTGGTCCTCGATGAGCGAGGGGATGACGCTGCGGGCTCCCGCGGTGCGTGCCACCTCGTCGTTGAGCTTCCGCAGGCGTTTGGAGATGAGCCGTTCGACGGCGGCCGCGGGTTGCGCCGCGACCACCCGTTCGCCCTCGACCAGCGAGAGGAGCTGGTCCTCGTGGAGCCGGAGGATCACGGCGTCCATGGATTCGCGGTCCAATCCGAGGTCATCGGCCGCGGATTCGACGGGCCGGCCCGGATGGCGAAGGAAGTGCCGGTACACCAGCTCTTCCTCGTGGGAAATTCCAAGACGTTCCAGACTCATCGTTTCCACCCCCAATGAGGCCGCATCCGCAGCATCGCACTGCTCTCTCGCGGCCAGGCATTTTTCCGTCCGCCCGAGGGGTCTGCCGAAGACCCGATCCCCGGTGTCGCGAACATTCCTGTCCACAGCCCGATTCACGTCGCCCGCTTCATGCCGACCGAAGGTCGTCAGGCGCATCGTGGGCCTACCTGTCGGTAGCCGTCCACAGCGGGCCGTTCCAACGTCAAAACCGATTGGAAGTCACATGTCCGACAACAGCCGTCGCACGTCCGAGGCGCTCGTCCGAGCGTCCTACCGGCGGGCCGTCCCGCGGATCGAGGCCGCGCGGGCCCGGATCGGGCGGCCCCTCACCCTCACCGAGAAGATCCTCGCCGGACACATGGTCGATCCCGCAGCCGCGACCGTGACTCGCGGAGAGGGCTACAACCCGTTGGTGCCCGACCGAGTGGCCATGCCGGACTCGACGGCGCAGATGGTGCTGCTTCAATTCATGACCTCGGGACTGTACCAGGTCGCGGTGCCGGCCTCGGTCCACTGCGACCACCTGATCCAGGCGCGGACCGGCGCCGGCCCGGACCTCCTGGCGGCCCGCCAGGAGAACGACGAGGTGTACGAGTTCCTGCGGGACGGCTGCCGCAAGTACGGGATCGGCTTCTGGGGCCCCGGCAGCGGGATCATCCACCAGGTCTTCTTCAACAACTACGCGTTCCCCGGCGGCATGCTGCTCGGGACGGACAGCCACACGCCGATGGCCGGCGGGATGGGCATGCTGGGCATCGGGGTGGGTGGTGGCGACGCCGTGGACAGCCTGGCCGGCCGGTCGTTCGGCCTGCCGATGCCGGGGATCATCGGGGTCCGCCTCACCGGCGCGCTCGGCGGCTGGACCAGTCCCAAGGACGTGGTCCTCGCGCTGGCCGGGATCCTCTCGGTCAAGGGCGGTACCGGCTCGGTCATCGAGTACTTCGGTCCGGGCGTCGCCTCGATCAGCGCCACCGGCCGGGGCACCATCTGCAACATGGGCGCCGAGGTCGGCGCGACCTCCTCGGTCTTCCCCTTCGACGAGGTCACGGCCCGGCACCTCCGGTCGACCGATCGCGCCGGCATCGCCGAACTGGCCGCCGGGCACGCCGAGCACCTGCGGGCCGACTCCGAGGTCGAGGCCCACCCGGAGCGGTTCTACGACCGGGTGATCGAGATCGACCTGTCCGCGCTCGAACAGCAGATCGTCGGCCCGCACAGTCCCGACGCGGCGCGCGGGGTCTCGCGGATGAGCGCGGTGGCGGCAGCCGAGAACCACCCGACCGAGATCAGCCAGGCGTTCATCGGTTCGTGCACCAACTCGAGCTATGAGGACATGGGCCGGGCCGCGGACGTGGCCCGGCAGGCCCGCGCCGCGGGCCTCAGGCTGAAGAGCCCGCTCTTCGTCACCCCCGGCTCCGAGCAGGTGCGCGCGACCATCGAGCGGGACGGGCTGCTGGCCGACCTGGAGGCGATCGGCGCGAAGGTCCTGGCCAACGCCTGCGGCCCGTGCATCGGCCAGTGGAAGCGCACCGACGGGCTGGGCGGCACCAGCAACGTCATCCTGTCGAGCTTCAACCGCAACTTCCCGCGCCGCAACGACGGCCACGCCGAGACGCTCGCCTTCCTCGCCTCCCCGGAGACGGTGATCGCCGCGGCGCTGGCCGGCCGGGTGGACTTCGACCCGCGCAGCGACGAACTGCCCGGCGGAGTGAGGCTCCGCCCGCCAGTGGCCGACGACGCCCCCGCGGCGGGCTACGCCGACGGCCACGACTACTTCCACGCCCCGTCCGCGACCCCGGACGAGATCGTCATCGAGGTGGACCCGGCGAGCGAGCGACTGCAGCTGCTGGAGGCCTTCCCCGCCTGGGACGGCGCGGACCTGGCCGAACTGCCGGTGCTGTTCAAGGCGAAGGGCAAGTGCACGACCGACCACATCTCGGCCGCCGGGTCGTGGCTGCGCTACCGCGGCCACCTGGAGCGGATCTCCGCGAACACCTTCCTGGGCGTCAACAACGCCTTCGGCGGCGGGGCGGGTGAGGGCCTCGACCAGCTCACCGGTGAGTGGGGCAAGCTGCCCGAGATCGCCCGCCGGTACCGCGACGCGGGCCTGGGCTGGGTCGCGGTCGGCGACGAGAACTACGGCGAGGGCTCCTCCCGCGAGCACGCCGCGATGCAGCCGCGCCACCTCGGCTGCCGGGCGGTGGTCGCCCGCGGCTTCGCCCGGATCCACGAGACCAATCTCAAGAGCCAGGGCGTCCTGCCGCTGACCCTCACCGACCCCGGCGACTACGAGCGGATCCGGTGCGCCGACCGGATCAGCGTGACCGGCCTGTCGGACCTGCGGCCGGGGGCACCGCTGCACGTGGTGCTGCACCACGAGGACGGCACCAGGGACGAGTTCCCCGTACGGCACAGCCTGAGCCACGAGCAGATCGAGTGGTTCCGGGCCGGCTCCGCCATGAACGCCCTGCGGCGGACCCTGTCGGACGCCACCGCGCCGGCCGTGGCGTGACGCGGAGAGGAGAATCCCTGTGAACCCCCTGACCGGCCTGTTGCACGCCGGATTCCTGCGGTCCGTCCAGCGGTACCCCGACCGGCCCGCCCTGCAGCTGCGCGGGAAGACGATCAGCTACGCCGAGGCCGACCTGGTCGCACGCCGGTGGGCCGCCGCACTGCTGGCCGCGGCCCCCGCGCCGCGTCGGGTCGGACTCTTCGCCCATCGGAGCGAGGTGTCCTACCTGGGCATGCTGGCCGCCCTCTACGCGGGCGCCGCCGTCGTCCCGCTGAACCGCACCTTCCCGCCGGCCCGCACCCGCGACATGCTCGAACGAGCCGAGCTGGACGTCCTGCTGGTGGACGCGCAGTCGGCGGAGCAGCTGCCCGAGGTGCTGCGCGGCCTCGATCCGGTGCTGCCGGTGGTGGCCCCCGAGTCGGCCGCCGGCCGGCTCGACCTGCCGCCCGGCACGCCGCTGCTCGCCGGGGGAGAGGTCACCGCCCGCGCCGGCCTGCCGGCCCCCGTGCAGAGCGACCCGAACGCGACGGCGTACCTGCTGTTCACCTCCGGCAGCACCGGCCGGCCGAAGGGTGTGCCGGTCTCGCACCGCAACGCCGACCACTTCCTGACCGTGAACGCCGAGCGCTACGGCTTCACCCCGGACGACCGCTTCACCCAGACCTTCGACCAGACCTTCGACCTGGCGATGTTCGACCTGTTCATGGCCTGGGGCTGCGGCGGCTGCCTCGTCCCGCTCGAACCGCTCGACCTGCTGGCCCCGTTCCGGTTCGTCGAGGAGAACCGGATCACCGTCTGGTTCTCGGTGCCTTCGGTCGCCGCCCTGCTGCGGCGCAAGCGCCTGCTGACCCCGGGGAGCCTGCGGTCGCTGCGCTGGAGCCTGTTCTGCGGGGAGGCGCTGCCCAGCGCCACCGCGCGGGAGTGGCAGGCCGCCGCACCGAACTCGATCGTCGAGAACCTGTACGGCCCCACGGAGGCGACCATCGCCTGCACGGTCCACCGCTGGGATCCGCAGACCTCACCGGTCGACTGCGTCAACGGCGCCGTCCCGATCGGCCGGCCCTACCCGGGCCTGGAGGCACTGGTGCTGACCGAGGACAGGCGGATCGCCGAGCCGCACCACGAGGGCGAGTTGTGCGTGTCAGGTCCGCAGGTCTTCGACGGGTACTGGCAGGACCAGCCGCAGAGCGCCGAGAAGCTGATCGTCGTGGAGCAGCCCGCCGGTACCCCGCGCACCTGGTACCGCACCGGCGACCGGGTCCGTCGGCTGGAGTCGGGCGAGTACGTCTGCCTCGGCCGGATGGACCAGCAGGTCAAGATCCATGGACACCGGGTCGAGCTCGGCGAGATCGAGGCCCGACTGGCCGCCCTGCCCGGCGTGGTGAACGCGGCCGTGGTCACCGTGCCGGGCGCCGTCGAGGACACCGTCGAGCTGGTCGCCTTCGTCTGCGGCCACGACCCGCGGGCCGAGGAGCTGGAGGCCGCGCTGCGCACCCGGCTGCCGCGCTACATGGTTCCGCGCTCGATCCACGTCGTCGACGCCCTGCCGCTCAACGCCAACCAGAAGGTCGACCGCAACGCACTGCGCTCCCACGCCGACCGGCTGCTCGTGCCCGCCCCGTCCAAGAGGTGATCACCCGATGAACACGACCATGGTCGACGACGGTCCGACCGCCGACCGTCGCACCACCGAACTGCTCTGCCGGGTACTCGGGTTGAGCCGGCAAGAGGTGACCGACGACCTGCGCTACCAGTCGATCACCGCCTGGGACAGCTTCGCCCACGTCGAGTTGATGGTCTCGCTGGAGAGCGAGACCGGGGTGCCGATCGACGGCGACCTGATGATCGCCCTGACCTCGGTGCCCGCGATCCGCGAGTTCATCACCGCGCACTCCGGCGACCCGATCGACCCGATCGACGAGGGCACCGCACCGCGCCCGGCCGACGACCAGGAGGAGGTCGCCGTCCACCGCGGCCTGACCGGTGTGGTCCTCGACGACAGCGCGGTCTCGGAGATCGACGGCCGGGGCGGCCGGCTCTCCTACCGCGGCTACTCGATCCACGATCTCGCCGAGCGGGCGAGCTTCGAGGAGGTCGCGCATCTGCTGCTGCACGGTGAGCTGCCGAACGCGGCCGAACTGGCCGCCTTCGCCGACCGGTTGGCGCACGCCCGGGTGCTGCCCGAGGCGGTGCTGGACACCATAGCGACGTACCGCCGGGCCCGCCCGATGTCCGTGCTGCGCACCGCGGTGTCGGCGCTCGCCGCGGTGGACGAAGCGGGAGAGGATCCGGTGCCCGGGATCGATCCGCGGGAGCGGCTGATCGCCCGGATCCCCACCATCCTCGCCGCACAACAGGCACTGCGCACCGGTGCCCCCGCCCCGGCCCCGGACCGTCGGCCCGGCCACGCCCGGGCGCTGCTGGGCATGTTGGGGCTGTCCACCGACCCCGAGCTGGTGCGACTGCTCGACCGCTGCCTGGTGGTCCAGGCCGAGCACGGTTCAAACGCCTCGGCCTTCACCGCCAGGGTGGTGACCGGCACCGGGGCCGACCGCTACGGCGCGGTGACCGCCGCGATCGCCGCCTTCGACGGACCGCTGCACGGCGGCGCGACCGAGCAGGTGGCGACCATGGTGGCGGAGGTGGGCTCGCCGGACAACGCCGCGCGGTACGTGGCCGGCTGCCGGGAGAACCGCCGCCCGGTGATGGGCTTCGGACACCGCGTCTACCGGACCGAGGACCCGCGTGCCCGCCACCTGCGCTCGGCCGCCGAGCAGCTCAGCGCGGCCACCGGCGCCCGGCACACCCTGTCGGTGCTGGAGGCCGTCCGCGAAGCGATGCGGCCCATGCGCTCGCACGGCCTGGACATCAACGTCGACTTCTACTCGGGCACCATCTACGACCAACTCGGCTTTCCCGCCGAGTTGTTCGTGCCGATTTTCGTGGCCGCCCGGATGCCCGGCTGGCTCGCCCAGATCGACGAGCAGCACGCGAACAACGTCCTGATCCGCCCGCTGCTGCGCTACTCCGGGGAGCGGCAACGCCCCTTCGTCCCGCTGACGGACCGGCTGACCGACCGGCTGACCGACCGGCTGACCGACCGCTGACCTTCCCACCCGACTGCCCAAGGATTCCCATGACCGGCACCACCCTTCCGCACCGACGGCTGACCACCCCGCAGGGAACGGTCGAGTTCCCCTCGCTGCCCGACCTCGCCGCCCGGCTCGGCGTCGACCTGGCCGCGCTGCCCTTCACCATCCGGGTCCTCCTCGAGAACCTCGCCCGGCTGGTCGCCGCCGGTCAGGCGGACCCGGCACGCCTGCACGACCTCGCCCGGTGGGACCCGTCCGCCGACCGGCAGGGCGAGTTCCCCTACCTGCCCAGCCGGGTGGTGCTCCAGGACTTCACCGGAGTGCCCGCCATCGCCGACCTCGCCGCGATGCGCGACGCGGTGGCCGGCCTCGGCCTCGACCCGTCCATCGTCGACACCCAGGTCCGGGCGGACCAGGTGATCGACCATTCGCTCCAGGTGGACGTGTTCGGCCGCAGCGACGCCGCCGCCGTCAACGTGGCGCGCGAATACCAGCGCAACGCCGAGCGTTACGGCTTCCTGCGCTGGGCCCAGCAGGCCTTCGACGGGCTACGGGTGGTCCCGCCGGGCGCCGGGATCGTGCACCAGCTCAACCTGGAGCGGCTGGCCGAGGTGGTCACCGTGAACCGCGGGGGCGCCGGGCCCGCGCAGGCGGTGCTGGACACCGTGGTGGGCACCGACTCGCACACCACGATGATCAACGGGCTCGGCGTGCTGGGCTGGGGGGTCGGCGGGATCGAGGCCGAGGCCGTCATGCTCGGCCAGCCCATCCACGTCGTCACCCCCCGGGTGGTCGGGGTGCGCCTCACCAACCGGCTGGCGGCCGGTGTCACCGCGACCGACCTGGTCCTCACCGTGACCGAACTGCTGCGCCGGCACGGCGTGGTGGGCGCGTTCGTCGAGTACTTCGGGGAGGGGGCGGAGCGGCTCGGCCTGGCCGACCGCGCCACGCTGGCCAACATGGCCCCGGAGTACGGCGCCACCACCGGCTTCTTCCCGGTGGACCAGGAGACCCTGCACTACCTGGCCGCCACCGGCCGGTCGGCGGAGCAGGTGGAGCTGGTCGAGCGGTACTGCCGTGCCCAGGGGCTGTTCCGCGAGCCGGGCGGCCCGGCTCCGCGCTACAGCGAGCTGGTGGAGCTCGACCTGGCCACCGTGGAGCCCAGCCTGGCCGGCCCCAAGCGGCCGCAGGACCGGGTACGGCTCGCCGAGGTGCCGCGGAGCTTCACCGCGGCCTATCCGCAGGCGGCGTCGTCCGCCCTCGAATCGGGGTCGTCCGCCTCCGGACCGGCGTCGTCCGCCTCCGGACCGATCGGGGACGGCGACGTGGTGATCGCCGCCATCACCAGCTGCACCAACACCTCCAACCCCGGCGTCATGCTCGCCGCCGGCCTGCTGGCGAAGAAGGCCGTGGAACGCGGGCTGGCCGTCCCCGACCGGGTCAAGACCAGCCTGGCACCCGGCTCCCGGGTGGTCACCGCCTACCTGGAGCGGGCCGGCCTGCTGCCCTACCTGGAGAAGCTCGGCTTCGCCGTGGTCGGCTACGGCTGCACCACCTGCCATGGCATGAGCGGCCCGCTGGTCCCGGCGGTCGCCGAGGCGATGGCCGAGCGCGAGCTGGTCGGGGTGGCCGTGCTCAGCGGCAACCGCAACTTCCAGGGCCGGGTCCACCCGCAGGTGCGGGCCGGCTACCTGGCATCCCCACCGCTGGTCGTCGCCTACGCGCTGGCCGGCTCGGTCACCGCCGATCTCACCACCGAGCCGATCGGCCACGACGAGGATGGACGCCCGGTGACGCTGTCCGACATCTGGCCGAGCCCGGAGGAGATCGCCGGAGCCCTGGACCAGGCGATGCGCGCCGAGCTGTACGAGGCCGAGTACGCGGGCGTCTTCGAGGGCGACGAACACTGGAAGGCGATCGACGCCCCCGCCGGCGTGCTCTACGAGTGGGACGACGAGTCCACCTACATCCGCCGCCCGCCGCACCTCGACGGGCTCACCGCGGAGCCCGCTCCGCCCGCCGACATCCGTGCCGCCCGGGCCCTGGCGATCCTCGGGGACAGCATCACCACCGACCACATCTCGCCGGTCGGCGCCATCGCGCGGGAGAGCGCCGCCGGCCGCCATCTGCTGGCCGCCGGGGTCGAACGGCGGGACTTCAACAGCTACGGCACCCGGCGTGGCAATCACGAGGTGATGGTCCGCGGCACCTTCGGCAACATCCGGCTGCGCAACGCGATGGCCCCGGACCACGAGGGCCCGTGGACCGTGGACCAGCCCTCCGGCGAGCTGGTCGGCATCTACGAGGCCTCCTGCCGGTACCGCGAGCGCGGGGTCCCGGCCGTGGTGCTGGCCGGGAAGGACTACGGCTGCGGGAGCTCGCGCGACTGGGCGGCGAAGGGCACGGCGATGCTCGGCGTCCGGGCCGTGCTCGCGGAGAGCTTCGAGCGCATCCACCGCAGCAACCTGGTCGGCATGGGCGTCCTGCCGCTGCAGTTCGACGCCGACCGGAGCAGCGCCGAGTACGGGCTGACCGGCGCCGAGGAGTTCCACATCGCCGGTGTCGACGGGCTGCGCCCCGGCGGCCGGGTCACCGTCCGAGCGGTCCGCCCCGATGGCACGGAACTCTCCTTCCCCATGACGGCCCGCATCGACAGCCGACGGGAACTCGACTACTACCGGCACGGCGGCGTCCTCGCCTACGTGCTCCGTCAGCTCATCAAGCGGTCCGAGGAGGGGAAGTGATCTGCGGGTCGACCCCGCCCACGGCCGGGCGCCGGCTCCGGATGACGCTCTTCGCGAGCAACACCTTCGTCTCCACCCTGGGCAGCGGCCTGTTCCTGGCCGTCTCCCCGAGCTACTTCCACACCGCCCTGGGCATCCCCGCGGAGCGGATCGGCCTCGGGCTCGGCGCCGGCGCCCTCGTGGGGCTCGTGGTGGGCTTCTGGCTGGGGCGGATCGCGGACCGCTTCGGTGCCGCGACCACCATGTGCGCGATCAACGCCTGGCGGGTGCTGGGGTACCTGGGCCTGGTCTGGGTCCGGGACTTCTGGTCCTTCCTGCTGGTGTCGGTCCTGCTGCTGGCCGTCGACCGGCCCGCGATGCCGGTCAACCAGGCGGCGGTCGGCGAGGTCTTCGACGGCCCGGGCCGCACCCAGGTGATGGCGGTGGTCCGCGCCCTGCGCAACATCGGGTTCCTGGTCGGCGTGGGGTTGGCCGCGCTGCTGCTCGGCTCGGGCAGCCCGGCCCAACTCCGCGGCGCGGTAGTGGTGAACGCGCTCTCCTACCTGCCCGGGGTGTTCTTCTTCTGGTGGGTCGGCCGGCGTACCTCCACCGGGCCGGCGGCCGCCCTGGCCGGCATCGGGACCCGGGAGATCCTCCGGCGTCCGGGCGGGCGGCCGGCCGCGCTCTTCTCCGGCTGCAACCTGGTCCTGATGTCACACGACACGGTGCTGCTCACCGTGCTCCCGCTGTGGGTGCTGGACCACACCAGTGCGCCGAGCTGGACCCAGCCGGTGCTGCTGGGTGTGAACAGCGTCTTCGCCATCGCCCTGCAGGTACCGGTCAGCCGACGGCTGCGGGACGGCGCGCGGGCCGCGTCCTCGCTCGGCCTGGCCGGCGGTCTGTTCGCGGCGGCGGCGGTCTGCTACGCGGCGGCCGGAGCCTTCGCCGACCCGAGCGCCGCGCTGAGTCTCCTGGTGGCGGGGACCTGCCTGGTCTCGGTGGTCGAGGTGGTCCACCTGTGCGCGTTCACCGAGCTCACCTTCACCTTGTCCCCGGCCGAAGCCCCGGCCAGCTACCTCGGGTTCTACCACCTCGGCGTCAACGCCCAGCACGCCGCCGGCCCGGCCGTCCTCACCTGGCTCACTGCCGGTCTGCTGGCGCCGGGTTGGCTGGTGCTCGGTGCGCTCTACGCGGCGGCGGCCGTGGTCGGCGGACACGCCGCCAAGCGCACCGCCCTGACCCTGAACGGAGTCCAGACATGACCGGCTTCAACCTCGTGCTGACGAAGAAGGACCTGACGGCCGAACCGATCCACGAATGGCTGGGCCCGGACGCGGCCCGGACCATCCTGCTCAGCCCCACCGCGACCAGGGCCGACACCCCGGAGGAGGTGCGGTCCGCCTTCGCCGGCTGGGTGTGCACCCCCGACTACGAAGGGACCGTCACCGAACTCATCGCCACCGACCTGGTCCTCGACCTCTCGATCGGGCGGATCGCCTCGATCAGCGAGTACGACGTCCACCGCACCGCCCGGCTGCGCCGGCTGGCCGGGATCGCCGGCCAGGATCCCGAATCCGCGCTCCGCTACCGCGACAAGCGGCTGATGAAGACCGTGGCGGCCGAGCACGGCGTCCCGGTGCCCCGGATGGCGGCGGCCGACACGGCCGACGAACTGCGCAAGGCGGTGGCCGAGGTGGGCTTCCCCGCGGTGGTGAAGCCGGCCCTGCTGGCGGGTGGCGAGGGCATCAGCGTGCTGCGCGATGCGGTGGAACTCGCCGAACTGGTAGCACGGTCGGCCCGGCGCCCGGGCCCCCTCGGACTCCTCGTCGAGGAGTTCGTCGACGCGCCGGTCCACCACGTGGACGGCCTGATGCGCGACGGCCGGATCCTGCTGGCACTGGCCTCGCAGTACATCGAGCGGCCGCTCGATTCCGTCCAGGCCGGCCGGCTGCAGGGCTGCCAGGTGCTCGACGAGGACGACCCGCGATCGGAGGCCCTGATAGCCGCGGCCCGGGCGACGGTCGCCGCGCTCGGATCCCCCGACCACGTGCTCTCCTTCCACGCGGAGTTCTTCCTGCCCGCACACGGCTCGCCGGTGCTCTGCGAGGTGGCGAGTCGTACCGGCGGCAGCGGCATCACGCCGATGGTGGAGGCGGTCACCGGGGTGAACCTGCGCCGTGAGGCCGTCCGGGGGCAACTCGGCCTGACGCCCCCGCCGTTGCCCACCCGCCGCAACGGTTCGGCCGGCTGCGTCGGCGTGCCGCCGAAGCACGGCACGCTGGTCGCGGCGCCGTCCTCCGTGCCGTTCGACTGGGCGAGGGCGAGCTCGGTCCGCGCCCGGCCGGGCAGCACCTACCGGCCGACCGCGACCCTCACCGACATCCTGATGCTGACCACCGTCGTCGGCGCCGACCGCGAGCAGGTCGCGGGCCGGATGGCAGAGGTCCTGTCCTGGTGGCAGGCGAACACCCAGTGGGAGAACTGATGCTGACCACCTACGACCACCCTGCCCTGCGGCGCGTCGACTGGGTCGCCGATCTGCTGACCGAACTACGCGAGGCGGACCGTCCGCACTGGGTGCTGTTCCCGACCTTCCTCACCCGGCTGGACGCGGTGGGCCTGCGTCAGCTGGTGGCCCGCGCGCAGTGGCCCGGCGGGATCGACGAACCCGCCGCGGTGTGGCTGGTGGGCGATGAGTACCGGCTGTCGGTCTCGCCCGACGGCGAGCAGTGGCGGGAACTCCGGCCCGCCCCGCACGGCCTCGACCCGACCCTGCCCGTCCCGGGGGGCTTCGCGGCCGGCTTCCTCGGCGCCCACCGGGCCGGCGGGGCGCCGGAGGTCATCGCCTCCTTCGCCTGGCCGGAGCCCGAGCCGGAGCCCGAGCCGACGGGCTGAGAGGAACGGGGCCGGGGCCGGGAGCGCTGGTGAACGCACGTTGATCGCTTGTCTACCGGGCACTTCTACGGTCGGGCCATCGGCAAGTTCCGCACTGCTCAGAAGGATTCACATGATCGACCCGGCCGCGTCGTCGCGCGGTGACCCGCCCTGGATCGGCGGTGATCCCCGGTCCACCGAACTGCGCTCCACCTACCGCAGGTTCGTCTTCCCCGTGACGGAGGCGTTCCTGCTCTGGTTCCTGGCGAACGTCCTCTGCTCGGCCCGTGCTCGCGGCTTCGTGGCGGCCAAGGTGGTCGGGAGCGTCAACGTGGCCGGTCTTCGGACAGCCACAGTTCGTCTCGACCTTCGGCACAGCCCCGGCCCCAGCCCGGCCCCGGCCGGTCGCGGCGGCGACCAGGAACTGACGGAGAACCAGGCATGACACAGCACCTTCCGCTCGCCGCGGCAGCGGCGCAGCCGGCATCGAAGGCATCGAACGAGGGCCTGACCGTCGGCCTGTTCGTCGCCCTGGTGGCGGTGACCCTCGTCATCACCCTCTGGGCACGGCGGAGCACCCGGGGCACCGGCGGCGGGCAGTTCTCCGTGCCGCAGAACGGGATCGCGATCTCGGGCGACCACCTGTCCGCGGCCTCCTTCCTCGGCATCGCCGGGACCATCGCGCTCTCCGGGCGTTCGCCCATGACCTGTACGCCGGCGTCATCCGCAAGGGCAGGGCCACCGAGCGGCGGGAGCTGGTCACGGCGAAGATCGCCGCCGTGGTCATCGGCGCGGTCGCGGTCGCCCCGTCGATCTTCGCCAGGGACATCGACGTGGCGTTCCCGGTGGTCCTGGCCTTCGCCGTCGTGGCCCTATGCTGCGGGCATGCCGACCGAGCTGCGAACTCTTCAGGCGGGCGCCGACCTCGCCTTCATCCGGCGGGAGACCGCGCTGTCGCCCGTCCCCTTCGTGCCCGAGATCCGCCTCCACATGGCGCCGGAGGCGATCGCCCTGTGGGAGACCACCGAGCGCGAGCGCGGCGAGGTCGGACTGCCGCCGCCGTTCTGGGCGTTCGCCTGGGCCGGCGGGGTGGCGGTCGCGCGCTACGTCCTGGACCACCCCGAACTGGTCGACGGGCGCGTGGTGCTGGACATCGCGGCCGGGTCCGGACTGGTCGGGGTGGCGGCCGCACTGCGCGGCGCCACGTCCGTTCGGGCGGCCGAGATCGACGCCTACGCGGTGGCCGCGATCGGCCTGAACGCCGAGGCCAACGGCGTGCGGGTGGACGGCGCGCTGGTGGACCTGGTGGACGGGGACGGCGCGCCGGCCGAGGTGGTGCTGGCCGGGGACGTGTTCTACGAACGGGCCATGGCCGCGCGCTTCCTGCCGTTCCTGGAGCGGGCCGCGGCGCGCGGGGCCACCGTGATCGTCGGGGACCCGGGGCGGGCCTACCTGCCCCGGGAGCGGTTCACGGCGGTGGCGGCCTACCAGGTGCCGGTGGTGGCGGACCTGGAGGACACGGCGGTGAAGACCACCACGGTGTGGCGCCTGGGCTGACCTCCACGGCGCGAAAATTCCGGCGGGTGAGGCGAACCGCCTGGTAGACAGGCCGACATGACCGAACAGACGGCTTCGCCCGCACGGATAGCGCTGCGCACCGCCACCCCCGACGAGATCCCCGCCCTGCTCGCCCTCTGGGCCCGGGCCGCCAAGGGCACCAGCATCACCGACGACGAGGCGGGCGTGGCGGCGCTGCTCGCCCGGGACCCGGACTGCCTGATCGTCGCCACCCCGGCCGACGACCCGAGGACCCCGCTCGGCACCGTGATCGCCGGTTGGGACGGCTGGCGTTGCCACCTCTACCGCCTCGCCGTCGACCCCGAGCACCGCCGCCGGGGTATCGGCGCCGCACTGCTGGCCGCCGCCGAGGAGCGCTTCGCCGCCCTCGGCGGCCGCCGGGCCGACGCCATGGTGCTGGACGACAACGCCCTCGGCCACCGCACCTGGCAGGCCGCGGGCTACCGGCCCGAACCGCAGTGGAGCCGCTGGGTCAAGCCGTTGCCCGCCTGATCCCACCTTCCGTTCGGACGGCCGCCGAGCGCTGGCGGCCGTCCACGGCGCGTGGTCCGCTGGGGACGATGCGCGCGCGAACAGTCACGTTCCGTAACGCAGTCCGACCCGTCCACCCGACAGGGGACCACCATGACCATGACCGAGAACGACCTCAAGCTCGCGGAGCCCGAGGCGGCCGCCGACGTCCTGGCCGGCCTGACCGACTTCGAGCAGGCCCTCGCCTTCTACCACCAGCACCTGGCGCCGGACACCGCGATCAACCTGTCCGTCGCGGAGAACGTCCTGCTGTACCAGGAGTCGATGGACACGGACGTCTTCAAGAAGATCAAGCTGATCCCCGAGCGGAACATCCAGTACATGGCCTCGGCCGGCACCCCGCAGCTGCGCCAGCAGGTCGCGGACCTGCTCGGCCGGGCGTTCGGCCGCACCGTCTCGAAGGACGACGTCTTCGGTTGCGCCGGCGTCTCGTCCGCGCTGGAGTGCATCGCCTTCGGGCTGATGCGCAAGGGCGCGGGCACCCCGGCGCTCAAGGCGAAGGACGAGGTGCTGATCCCGGCGCCGTACTGGCAGGGCTTCAACTGGTCCTTCGAGGAGCGGCCCAAGCTGAAGTGCGTCCCGGTCAACCTGCCGACCACCGGCGACAAGTCGTACCAGCTCACCAAGGATCTGATCGTCAAGGCCTACGAGGAGCGGCAGAAGGCCGGGCACCGCCCGCGGCTGCTGGTCCTCACCAACCCGCACAACCCGCTGGGCGTCAACTACGACAAGAAGCTGCTCGAGGACATCTACAACTGGGCGATGACCTACACCGACATGCACATCATCTCGGACGAGATCTACTGCCACTCCCAACTCAAGGGTTCCACCACGCCGTTCACGAGCGCGGTGACGCTGGAGGCGTACCGGGAGTTCGCCAACCGGATCCACGTGGTGTGGGGCTTCGCCAAGGACTTCGGGCTGTCGGGCTTCCGCACCGGCTTCGTGCTCTCCAAGAACCCGGCGGTGCACCGGGTCATGCTGGGCAGCAAGGACGCGGCGGAGCGGACCCACCCGCTGCCCTGGTTCAGCCCGTTCGACTCCCTGAAGACCTTCGTCATCGGGGAGTTGCTCAGCGCCACCAGGAACGGGGAGCCGTACACGACGTACGCGATGAAGAAGTACCCCGAACTGCTCAGCGAGAGCTTCAAGGCCGTCAAGGGCGCGCTGGACAAGGCCGGGATCACATACGTCCACCGGAAGGGGGACAACGCCGCCCAGTTCTTCTGGCTCGACCTCACCGAGTACCTCGGCAAGCGGGCGGACCACGAGCACAGCGAACTGCCGGTCATCGGGCCGGACGGGCTCGACCCGAACGAGGAATGGCTGTTCAACTACCTCGCCGCCAAGCCCACCGAGGTGAGCCTGCTGCCCGGCGGCATCATGCACAACCCCGCTCCGGGCTTCTACCGGCTCTGCTTCACGGCCCGCCAGTCCAAGGAGGTCGTGGACGCGGTCGGGCGGATGGCGAAAGCGCTCGGCAAGCTGAAGTAGTCGTGGGGCGCGGCCCCCGGTTGCGGGGGGCGCCCCCCCGCCGTCAGCCGCCCAGCCCGGCCCCGCACGCCACGACCTCGTCCGAGCGGCGGGGGAGGGCGGCGGAGAGGTTCTCGTTGCCGTCCTCGGTGACCAGGATGTCGTCCTCGATCCGCACCCCGATGCCCCGGTACTCCTCCGGCACCGTCAGGTCGTTGGGCTGGAAGTAGATGCCCGGCTCGACGGTGAGCACCATGCCCGGCAGCAGCTGCCCGTCGACGTGCTCCTCGGTGCGCGAGTGGGCGCAGTCGTGGACGTCGATGCCCAGCATGTGGCCGGTGCCGGCCAGGGTGAAGCGGCGGTGCAGGCCCAGCTCGTACACCTTGTCGGCGGTCAGGTCGCCGAACAGGCCCCAGGAGGTGAGGTGTTCGGCGAGCTCGCGCTGCGCGGCGTGGTGGAAGTCGCGGAAGTCCGCGCCGGGCCGGACCGCGGCGATGCCGGCCTCCTGAGCGGAGAACACCGCGTCGTAGACCTTGCGCTGGAGGTCCGTGAAGCGGCCGGAGACCGGCAGGGTGCGGGTCACGTCGGCGGTGTAGAGGTTGTTGGTCTCCACGCCCGCGTCGAGGAGCAGCAGGTCGCCGGGGCGGGCCTGGCCGGTGTTGCGGACCCAGTGCAGGGTGGTGGCGTGCGGACCGGCCGCGGCGATGGTGCTGTAGCCGACGTCGTTGCCCTCGATCCGGGCCCGGAGGAAGAAGGTGCCCTCGATCAGCCGCTCCGGCGTTTCGGTGTCGGTGCCGAGGACGCGCACCACGTCCTCGAAGCCGCGCGCGGTCGCGTCGCAGGCGAAGCGCAGCTCGGCGATCTCGAACTCGTCCTTGACCAGGCGCAGTCCGGAGAGGAAGACCTCGAACTCGGCGTCCTGGTCGGCCTCCGTCCGGTCGCGGAGCGCCGCCTCCACCCCCGCGTCGTGCCCGCGCAGCACCCGCACCGGGCCGGCGGCCGCCGCCAGGTCGGCGCGTACGGTGCGCACGTCCCGGCAGGGCAGGCCGAGCAGCTGCTCGCTCTCGGTCAGGCTGTCGCGGCGGCCGTCCCACAGCTCGCCGTGGCCGTCCAGCCAGAACTCGCCGTTGTCGGTCCGGGAGCGGTCGCGCAGGTAGACCACGGCCCGGTGGCCGCTCGCCCCGGTGGGCTCCAGCACCAGCACGCCGTCCTGGGACTGGTCGCCGGTCAGGTAGCAGTAGTCGGAGGAGGGGCGGAACGGGTAGTCGGTGTCGTTGGCCCGCACCTTGGGGTTGCCGGACGGGACGACCAGCAGCTCGCCGGGGAAGGCGGCGGACAGCGCGGCCCGGCGGCGCTCGGTGTGCGCGGCCTGCGGGATCGGCTCCAGGCCGTGGCGTTCGGTGTCGGCCCAGCCCTGCTTCATGTTCTCGGCGAGTTCCTCGGTCACCCCGCGGGTGAGACCGTTCTTCCGGTACTTGATGGGCTCGGTGGGCTCGGTCACTGCGGACTCTCCAGATGAGGGCGGGGGTTGCGGTGCGCTTGGCTACGCCGACCTGCCTGGTACGTAACAAGCGTTTTGTACCGTATATCGAACGGGGTCCGAAGAGAAGGGGCCGAGCGAGAAGAGGCCGAGCGTGAACGACCGCCCTCGACGGCGGGTCCGGCGGCCTGGCCGGTGCGCTCGGTGCTGTGACGCGGCGATGCCGCCCGGGGCCCCCACTCCCCTCGTGGTGGGGGCCCCGGGCGTCGACCCCGGGAAGGATGCCAATCCCGGCGGCCGGGCGGCCATGCATTAGCCTCTGGGCCTAAAGGTCAAAGAAGCGCCAGGTCAGGGCCTTGCGGAGAACCGGGGAGGGTTCGTGCTCGCACTCAAGTTCGGGGTCGCGGACCTCGCCAACACCCGCTTCGCCGTCTCACCGCTCGACCACCTGCTGACCGGCACCGCCCAGAACGGCGTCCACGAGTGCCTCGGGCTGCGGCGCGACCGCTGGTGGCGCGAGATCAGGCGCCACGTCCCGCACCGCGCCGCCCCCTTCCTCGACCTGGTCAACGCCAGCAGCGCCGGGGTCCCCAACTTCATGGGCGCGGACCTCGACGCCGTCCGCCGTCAGCTCACCGACGAACTCGACGCGGTCCTCGCCGTCCCGCAGCAGACCTTCGAGCAGGACCTCGCGATGTACGGCAGCGAGGCCGAACTTCCCACCGCGCTGGCCCGGTTGCGCGACGACGGCACCCGCGGCCTGCGCCGGATCACCGACGGCGCCTGGGCCCTGTTCCGCAGCTGCCTCGCCCCCCACTGGCCCGAGATCCGCCGCCAGCTGGAGGCCGACATCGCCGACCGCGCCCGCACCACGGCCCGCGCCGGCGCGGGCGCGATGCTCGACTCGCTGCACCCGAACGCGCGCTGGCGCGACGAAGGGGTGCTGGAGTGCGCCCTCGGCGACCTCTCCGGCGACTTCGCCCTGGGCGGCCGCGGACTGGAGCTGCGCCCCAACTACTTCGTGCAGAACGGGATCGGCCTGCTGGTGGCCGAAGGCCGCCAGAGCCTGCTGGTCTACCCGCTCGCCTCCCGGGGCGCCGCCGCCGCGAAACCCTCGCCCACGGCCGCCGACGGCCTCGCCGCCGTCCTCGGCCCCGCCCGGGCCCGTGCCCTGCGCGCCATCGAGGGCGGGCCCTGCTCCACCACCGAACTCGCCCGGCTGCTCGGGATCACCCCGCCCTCCGCCTCCGCGCACGCCGCCGCCCTGCGCGCCGCCGGGCTGATCACCACCCAGCGGGAGGGCAAACAGGTCCGGCACGCGCTCAGCGAGGTCGGGCACGACCTGCTGCTCGACAACCCGGAGGTCGCGCGGGCGGGATAGCGGTCCGTCGTCCGGGCGGCCGCCAAAAGTGGCGACGGTGGATGGTGCACGGAAGAGTTCTCGGCGCGACGAGGGGTTCGTCCCTTGCGCTTCCACTGCACGATCTCTGCAAGGAGAGTCGCCATGAGCACTCCGAAGCCCGGCACGAGCGGCGCCGACGTCAAACTGGACGAGCAAGGCCGCATCGTCATCACCTCGCCCGATCTGGCCAGAGCATTCGTGGGCTCGGACGGCAACATTCCCTTCGACCCTCCGCCGCTCACCCACGTCACCAACGTCTGTCCCAACCTGGTCGCCGGCTGCGGCAGCCCCGTCCACGCGGTGTAGCCGGACAGCCCGGCCCAGGAGACCACACCCATGACGCAGACCCTCGCCGCGCCCGGTACGGGGCGGAGCACCTCCCCGGCGTTCCAGGAGCAGCTCGCGGCATCCCTGACGAACGAGACCCTGCACCTGATCGTCCTCCCCACCGAGCAGTGCAACTTCCGCTGCACCTACTGCTACGAGGACTTCACCGTCGGGAGGATGGGCGAGGCCACGGTCGGCGCCCTCAAGCGGCTGATCGACCGGCGCGCGGCGGGTCTGCGGCGCCTGGGCCTCTCCTGGTTCGGCGGCGAACCGATGCTGGCGCGCGGCATCGTCGAGGAGGTCTCGGCCCACGCGGCGGAGTCGGCCGCCGGCCCGGACGGCTTCGCGTTCCACGCCGACATGACCACCAACGGCTACCTGCTCGACGCCGAGGCCGCCCGCGACCTCGCGGCGCTCGGCGTCCGGCAGTACCAGATCTCCCTGGACGGCCCCGCCGCCGCGCACGACACCACCAGGCTCCGGGCGGACGGTCGCGGTTCGTTCGACCGGATCTGGCGCAACCTGCTGGCGATCAGGGACGGCGACCTGCCGGTCGGCGTGCTGCTGCGGGTCCACCTCACCCCCGCCAACCTGCCGCTGATGCCGGAGTTCATCGCGCACCTGCGCGACACCTTCCTGCGGGACGAGCGGTTCACGCTCCACCTCAAGCCGGTGGAGCGGATGGGCGGGCCCAACGACGGCACGATGGAGATCCTCTCGTCGCAGGCGCGCCGCCACACCGTGGACGAGCTCACCGCCATCGCGTACGAAGGACTTCCGGCGCGGGGCGCCGGCGGTCTGGAGGTCTGCTACGCCGCGCGCCCCAACTCCCTGGTGATCCGGGCCGACGGCACCGTCGCCAAGTGCACGGTGGCGCTCTCCGACCCCTCCAACACCATCGGCCGGCTGCTGCCGGACGGCACCCTGCGGATCGACGACAGCGCGCTGGCGCCGTGGGTGCGGGGCTGGGCGGCCGGCGACGAGGACGCGGTGCACTGCCCGTACCGGGGAATGCCGCGTCGTCGGACGCCGGCCCTGCTGCAGATCGGGGCCACCCGCCCGGCATAGGGGGCAGCGCCCGTGCGGCATGATGATCACCATGGGCGTCTCCCGGGCCATGGCACGATGACCGCCGCCGGCACCGGGGACCAATCGAACCGTGGCCGGCGCTGAGACTGATCTGCTGTCAGGCTCGGCGGGCGTAGGTCGCGAGGCGATCGGCGAGCGCGGTGACGAGGTCGCGCAGTTCATCGGGGCGCTCGATGACGAACGGCCGGTCGAGTGAGGCGAGTACCGGAGGCAACCAGTCGAGCCGCTCCGCCCGCAGCTCGACGCGCAGCCAGCGCTCGGCCGCCGGGTCCTCGCCTGCCGCGGGCTCGTGCTCCTCCAGGCTCGCGACGCTGGCGGGAAGGTGGGCGCGGACCTGCTCAACCGTCCCGTGGATCCGCAAGGTCACCTCGTGCCGGTACTCGGCCGTGGCGAATCCTGACAACACGCGCTGCGCCGGACCGGGACCCACGGGCGTTTCGAATGAGCCGGGCAGGGTCCTCGCGTCGGCGATGCGATCGAGCCGGAAGGTTCGGTCCTCGCCGATCCGGGCGTCCTTGCCCGTGACGTACCACCGGCCCGCGTGGGCGACGATCCCGTACGCGTGCAGGGTGCGTTCGCTGCGCCGTCCGTCGCGGTCGGTGTAGCGGATCGAGACCGGTCGGTGGTGGCTCACCGCATCGGCGATCGTGAGCAGGACCCCAGCGTCCGGGGTGTCGAACTCGCCGGGCTGGTCCGTGAAGGCGAGAGCGTCCAGGAGTGTGTCGAGCCGGCGGGCGATGTGCTTGGGCAGCACCCGCCGGATCTTCGCCGATGCCGTCTCGTTCGCCGTGCGCTCCGTCGTCGTCAGCCCTGCTCGGCGGCCGGCGACCAGGCCGAGCAGCACGGCCAGCGCCTCGTCGTCGCTGAGCATGAGCGGAGGCAAGCGGTACCCGGGGGCGAGCCGGTACCCGCCGTAGCGGCCGCGCACCGATTCCACGGGCACGTCGAGGTCGATCAGCTGGTCCACGTACCGGCGCACGGTGCGTCCTTCGACGCCGAGCCGGTCGGCGAGTTCGGCCACAGTCCGGGTGCCGCCCGACTGCAGCAGCTCCAGGAGTGTCAGCACGCGGCCGGTGGGTCGAGGCATGTCCGCAGCCTAACGCGAATAGTGGACCGATTCTGTCCACTATTTCTCCTAGCCTGCGACGTGCACACCTCCAGTACAGCCAAGGAGATCCCCATGGACTTCGTCTCTGTCCGCATCATCACCGGCGACGTCGCGCGCCTCGTCGAGTTCTACGAGCGCGCCACAGGGGTGCGGGCGACGTGGGCCACCGAGGACTTCGCCGAGCTCAAGACCGCGGGCGCCACCCTCGCGATCGCCGGCACCCGCACCGTCCCGCTGTTCGCCCCGGGCTCCGCCCGCCCGGCGGACAACCACAGCGTGATCACCGAGTTCCTCGTCGACGACGTGGACCGCGTCCACCAGAACCTGACCGGCTTCGTCACCGACTTCGTCAACGGACCCACCACGATGCCCTGGGGCAACCGGTCCCTGCTGTTCCGCGACCCCGACGGCAACCTCGTCAACTTCTTCACCCCCGTCACCCCAGCGGCCGTCGAGAGGTTGGCACGCTGACGCCACGCACGGCCGCTCATCGGGAGCCCTGGGATCCCAGGGCTCCCGCGTGACGCCGGGACCTCGCCCCACCGACCGGCGAGCAACCGCGCGGGGTCGTCCGCTGCTCCTACGACCACGAGCGGCCGCACGCCGCGCCCGGCGGCCGACCGCCCGTCAGCCGGACCGCCGGGAGCGACTACCGGATCGTCTTCGACCAGCCGCCAGAACTGCGGCGGCGGAAACCGGAGTGCCGAGCAGACCGGGCCCCGTACGGCTGGTCAGCACGACAAGCTCAGCGGAAGTCGTCGGCGTGGTCGACGGCCCACTGGGCGTAGGTGTGTGCCGGAGCGCCGGTGATCTTTTCGGCGATGACGGAGGTCAGAGCCACGACGCCGTCGGTGGCGGCCCACTGACTCACGATCGCCTCGGCCACGACCGGATGCATCGTTCTGGCGACTTCCGCGCGAGCCTGCTCGGCGGAGATGTGTTCAACCCGGATGTGACGGCCGATGGCCTCGCCGATGTGCTCGACCTGGCGTTGCAGGGTCAGGGACTCGGCCCCGTAGATGGTGTAGGCCTGGTGCGAGTGGCCCGGTTCGGTCAGGGCGGTCACCGCCAACGCCGCGATGTCCTTCTCGTTCACCGGTGCCGACTGCGCGAGCGGATACGGAAGGCGGACGACGTTGTCCGTGCGGATCGATTCGGCCCACCAGGTGCGGGTGTTGGTCGCGAATGTCCCCGGCCTGAGGAAGGTCCAGTCCATGCCGGACCGTTGGACGGCGTGCTCGATCGTGCGGTTCAGGCGGGCGACCGGGTGGTCGGCGTCGGGGTCCAGGACGACCGCCACCGACGAGAGCAGAACCACCTGTCGGATTCCCGCAGCCGCGGCCGCCGCAGCGACCTTCTCGATGTCGTAGGGATTCTGGGGGTCGAGCATTCCGTACAGGAACACCTTGTCGGCACCGTCGAGCGCTGCGGGCAGCGTCTCGGGACGCTCCAGGTCGGCGACGACTGCTTCGCACCCAGGCGTCGAGCCCGCGGCTGGGGTCCTGCTGACTGCTCTGACCTGCTCACCGGCGGCCAGCAGGCCATCGACCACATGACGACCGACGTTTCCGCGAGCGCCGAAGAC
Organism: Kitasatospora sp. NPDC058190; assembly: GCF_042883685.1. Classification (NCBI taxonomy): domain Bacteria; kingdom Bacillati; phylum Actinomycetota; class Actinomycetes; order Kitasatosporales; family Streptomycetaceae; genus Kitasatospora; species Kitasatospora sp. NPDC058190. The sequence goes on along the minus strand of NZ_JBHVVI010000073.1, from coordinate 5,235 downwards.
AACTGCCACCATGATGGAACCTCCTACTTGTTGTGGACGTGAACTGCCGCAGTCGCTGCGGCGAGACGGTCGGTCGCGAGTGACGTAGGTGAGGGTTTTCCGCTGCCGATGTGAGCGCTGGCAGCGGGTCCCCCCGAACGTCGGTCGCCGATCAGGGCTGGATGTTCTCCAGGTCCTCCAGAAGGCTGGGGTGCTTCGGCTCCCAGCCGAGCGCCTGCCGGGTGCGGGTGCTGGACGAGGGCTGGTCGGCCTTGAAGATCGGGCCGAGCGGGCCGTAGGTCTCCTCCGGCACCGACTCGACCGGCAGGCCCAGCCGTCGGCCGATGACGGCCGCGATGTCCCGTACCTTGTCCCCCTCGTCGGCCACGGCGTGCCAGGCGGTACCGGCCTCCGCCTGCTCCAGGGCGAGCCGGAAGAGAACGGCCGCGTCGAGCGCGTGGACGGCGGGCCAGCGCTGCGTGCCGTCGCCGGGGTAGCCGGAGATCCCGCTCTGGCGTGCGATGTCGGTCAGCAGACCGGCGAACCCGCCCGCGCCCTCGTTGTGAACCGTGCGCGGCATGCGTACGGACGTGCTCCGGACCCCGCGCGAGGCCAGGCCCAGGACCGCCGTGACCGTGCGACCACGGCCGCCGACCGGTCCGTCGGTCGGCAGCGGGTCGGCCTCGGTGGAGGCGCGGCCCGGCACCCAGGGCGTACCCGAGACGGTGACCAAGGGGCGGTCGCTGCCGACGAGCTCCTCGCCGAGGGCGGTGAGGGCGGCGGTCTCCTCGGCGACGTTCCGGGCGAGGGCCTCGGGGCTGCTGAAGTCGTTGCCGAAGGCCAGGTGGATCACCCCGTCGGCCTGGGCGGCGCCGGAGCGCAGGACGTCCAGATCGGCGAGGCCTCCCCGCAGTGGCTCGGCGCCGGCTGCCTCGGCGGCCTGTGCGGAGGCGTCGGAGCGGGCGAGCGCGAGGACCGTGTGGCCGTTGCCGAGGAGTTCGGCGACGACGGCGGAACCGATCAGACCGGTGCCGCCGGTGACGAAGACGCGCATGGAAACCCTCCCAGAAGTGATGGGACTCTTGTCCCATCACCATAGCAGGGTGATGGGACAAGAGTCCCATCACGTATGCTGAACCCATGGGTCGATGGGAACCAGGTGCGCGTGAACGCCTTGTCGTGGCTGCGGTCGACCTGTTCACGGAGCAGGGGTATGACGCCACGACGGTCGCGCAGATCGCCGAGCGTGCCGGGGTCACCAAGAGCACCTTCTTCCGGCACTTCCCCGACAAGCGCGAGCTGCTGGTCGCTGGGCAGGAGACGCTGAGCCGGCTGCTGGCCGAGGGGATCGCCGACGCGCCCGGTGACGCCAGCCCGCTTGAGGCGGTCGCCGCCGGTCTCGAGCGCGCCTCGACCGCGATGGGCCCCGGCAGTCGCGAGCTCGCCCCCCGCCTGAAGGCGGCCGTCGCGGCCAGCACCGAGCTCCAAGAGCGTGACACCCTCAAGACCGTCAGTCTCGCGGCCGCGATGACAACCGCTCTGGTCGCCCGCGGCGTACCCGATCCGACTGCGGCCCTCGCGGGCGAGCTGGGCGTCCTCGCTTTCAAGCGGGGGTACGCCGAATGGGCCGAGGACGACCGTGGCGCCGAGGGCGAGCTCGCCGGGTACGCCCTGGCGGCCCTGGACGAACTGCGTGCGGCGAGCGCATCGCTGGGCTGACCGGACGGAGCATCGTCCAGCGCTGGTGCGGTGGACGGGAAGCAGACCTCACAGCTCTTCGAGCTCGCCGGCCTGATCTTGGCGGTGGGCCGCCCGGGCGACGACGTGGGTGGCGGGCCTGGGAACTTCAGAAGTCGACCTGAAGACCGGGCCCGTCGTTGTTGGAGGGCGAAACCGGCGACCTGCGGAAACGGGACTCCGACGGCCGGTCACAGAGCGGATCTCCCACCCGTTCGGCCTGGCTGATACGTACCTGCCGCACGGCAGCGACCCGACGAGCGAAGCTCAGCGGATCCGGATCACCAACTGGCCGCAAGGTGCGTTCCCCCGAGATCAGATGGTGCCGAACTCGCCAGCGGAGGTAGCGGAGATGAAGGCAGCGAAGGCCTCAGGGGAGATGGCGAGGTGGACGCCGGGGGTCTTGGTGTCGCCGATGAGGATGAGGTCATGGGAGGTACGGAAGTTGGTGGCGACCTGGACGCAGTCGCCCTGGCCCTGAGGGTCGCTGTAGGTTGACTTGAACCAGCAGGCGGTGGAGAGGTCGATTGCCGAAGCGGGCAGGGTCATTTCGGACGTTCCTCCGTTGCTCTTTCCAGCCACGCCAACGAATCGTCAGGCGTAAGCGCCTCCGCTCGGAGCGTATCGTAGACCAGTGCCATATTGGTTACTTCGTCCGGGGACTCCAGGAGTTGGCCGGACAGTAGACCTTCCAAGTAGGCGACCCGAGGCGCGTCGTCGAAGTGGAGGAGGGTCAGTGAGCCGCCAATGGCACCGTGAGCTCGATCGATGGGCAGGATCTGGACGGCAGCGTCCGTGCTACCGGCGATCTCGATTAGACGCCTGATCTGCCCGCGCATGACTTCTGTACTGCCGACAACTCGTCGGAGAGCTGCTTCGTCCAGAACCGCCCAAATGAAGGGCGGTTTGGGGAGACGCAGGACTTGCTGGCGAGCCTTTCGGATGGCCCAGAGGTCGCGGATCTCCGTCTCGGACGCCCTGGGGAGACCAAGGCGCAGGAACGCAAGGCCATAACTCTCGGTCTGCCACAAGCCGGGAATCGAGAGTGAGAACTTCAGGTGGGTGTTCGCGACCGGTTCAAGTGCCATATAGCGCCGCGACCAGTCCGGAAACGAATCACTGCTCACGAGTGGGAAGAACCGGGTAAAGAAGCCTTCGGCAGAGGGAAGCGCGGTGTCGAGCAGGGGCGGTAGGTCCGGCGGCGGAGTCCGGTGCGCAGCCTCGATGTTGGCCATATGGGACTTGCTGTAGCGAACCTGCTCGGCCAGATCGGCGATGGACATGTCGGCGCAGGTTCGGTGGTGGCGGATCTCTGACCCGAAGAAGTGCCGGGCGGAGCGGCCGGGCGTGAGGTCGCGAGGCTGCGCGGGCATCTGAGGCCTCCGGATGTCTTCAAGCGAGGTGGGGACATGCCGCTTCTTCACAAGCCTAGCCCCGAGGCGTGACGCTTGAAGCACAAACGGTGACGGCCGATTCCGGCGAACACCTCAGTGGAGCAGCAAATATGACGAACAATCAATCGGGCGAAAGCCTCATCCTGCGGCGGAACTTCCCGCCCTGCCGGTGCCCGCAGTGCGGCGACGCCGTCCCCGAGGCGCGGATGAACACCAGCGCCATCGCCCCGGCGGCGCCACCCGCGCGACGGGTGGCGCCGCCGTCCCAGCCCTACCGGCCCTCGACCGTCGGCGAGCGGGTCTTCGACGTTCGCTCCGGCCGTTGGGCCGCCTTCATGGGCTGGCAGCACGGGCGCGCCTTCCTCCGGCCCCTCGGTGGCGGCATCGAGTGGGACACCGAAGCGCGTTGGATCACGAACGCCGAACACCTGTGAGATGCCCCATGAGCAGCATGATCGACAGGATCACAACCGAGGACCGTCGGATCGCGGCCGACATCCTCGACGACCTCCAGGCCGTCCTGCGCGCCGCCGACGTGAAACTCCCGTCCCTCGGCATCGACTGGCGCTCGGCCAAGGCCACCGGCGTCATCCTGATCGACCTCGGTGCCGCCCGGCCGGACGTCATCGAGCGGCTGGTCGTCGTCCTCCGCAGAGGTGTGCGGCCGTAGTCGCCGCCGGCGTCATCGTCGTCGGCAGCCTCGCAATCGCGGGTGTCGCCGTCCTCGTGATCCCCGAGCGCGTTCCCGGCTCGGCGAGTGTCCTGGTGTTCGCCTTGGCCTTCCTCGCCGTCTCCACGGGCGGATTCGCCCTCGCTGCCGGGTGGATGAGGGTCCGCACATAGCAACAGTGCGGGCTTCGAGGGCGCTCGAAGCCCGCACTGAGGGTCAGAGCAGCGGTCAGTCGCCGGCCGACAGGGCCGCGGGCTTCCGCAGCAGCCACTGGCCTGCCGTCCTCCGGGGCTGCCGTACCACCACGCGACCGAAGCTCTTATGGCCGACCAGTTCCACCCGCAGCGCGATCGGCACATCAGGGTCCGGAACCCGAGTGTTCTTCAGCTTGCTGAACTCCAGCCTCAGGCTGTGGGGTTCGATCACGATGTCAGGCCTGACGACCAGTGTCAGGTTCCTGCCCACCATGTTCAGATCGAGCCGCAAGGTGTCGTGCGTGATCACCGCCTGCGTGAAGTCGAGTGTTACCTCGCACCACTGCGTGCAGAGCTCCAGCCGGCGCGGCACCACCCAGCGACCCACCTGCTGGACCGGACTGAACGCCTGGTCGATCCGGAGGAGATCCCTGGCCTCCGCCGCAGCCCCACCGGCAAACACCGGCGCGGGCGGCAGGTCGGCGGTGAGTTCGGCCAGCTCGCCGACCGTCCGCGCCGACAGGGCGGTCTCCAGGCGCTGGTCCAACTCGTCTGCCGTCAGTCGGCCTTCGCCCGCCGCGATGCTCAGCAGGTCGACCACCCGATCCCGGTCCGCGTGCGAGGCCCGCATCCCGGGCTGCGAGCTGCCGGAACGCATCCCGGCGGGGGAGATCTCTCCCGACATACTTCCCGTCCTGAGGTTGACACAGGTCTTCGCGCGACGCGGTCGGCGGCACGGCTGGAACTCACGATATATCGCGATAGGTGTTCCCGCCAGGCCCGGGTTGAGAACGGTGGCTCTTCGAAGTGGCCGCCTGTCCCATCGCCTCGGGCCCAGGACGCTCGTTCGGTCCTGAGTCGGGCGTTCTCCCGCATGTCATAGCGGCCCTGCTGCCCGCTGACCGGCGGGTGCCGCCGTTTCCATGCCGTGATGACCTTCCGGACCAGCTCCCACGCCTCATCCGACAGGTCGCTCGGGTAGGGACTGCGCTCGCCCGTACCCATAGCAGACCGCTTTCCCGCCGAACGTCAACCGTTCCCATCAAGTGATCAGGAGTGAGTCTTGGACCCAGGTCTGATCACTGCGTGCATCCCGAACGGTGGTGGATGCCCGGCTGGTCGCCCGCGTTCTCGTTGTCCCCGTCCGGCTGCGCGCATCGTGTGCGCGGTCCGTGACGGGGCGGCGGGTTTCCTCACGCCCCCGGATGCCCGATGGGGCCTGGACGGTCCGATGCCCACGACGATCGCTCCGGTCGTCGTG